>CALKLO010000039.1 GCA_937991945.1 uncultured Granulosicoccus sp. | reverse complement strand
GGCGGAACAACCATGTCTGCCAGATCACTGACTTCTAAATCAGCGTCCCCGTCGGGTGCGTGTGCAGCGCTTAGCGTGCCTAACCAATTATTAGCCGCGTACAACTGCTGTTGATAGTTGTCGCGGGTATCGGTGTGTTCACAGGCAATGCAGCTAACGCTTGCCAGTTTTCCGTGCAGATCAATGACATTTTTATGCCCTGCTTTTTGATGTAGTTGGTCGACGTTTTGAGTGACTAGCAGCGTTAGCCGTTGTTGCGACTCAAGTGTCTCCAAAGCTGTGTGAGCTGTGCCAGGTTCTGCTTGGCTGAATGCGGGCCAGCCAACGAAGCTTCTGGCCCAATAACGTTTGCGTGCATCTTCGTCACCGATGAAGGTTTGTCCGGTAATGGGTTGCTTGCGTTTCCATTGTCCATTGGCATCCCGATAGTCTCCTAACCCAGATGCCGTGCTGCATCCAGCACCGGTGAGTACGAAAAGGCGCTTGTGGGGCCTTAAAAATTCTGCGAGGCGGTGATCCTGTTCATCAATGGTCAAGGTGATTTCTTAAACGGTTATTGTATTAATTCGCCATCCACACTGAAGGGAATGTTTAGCGGCCAATTTGCAAGCTTTACGAAACCATTCACGTCGTAGTTCACGCTGCTTGAATTGGAGCCGGCTAATTGCAGAATTTGCCCAAGAATACGATTTAGACGAGTGCTGACAATAACTTCAACGGTCGCCTTCGCATTGGCGGGTAATGTCACAGCATCGTTGCTTATACCCTGAGCAACTTCACTGCCTTCAAGTTCTGCGATAAACGATAACGATTGAAGCGGTAAATCGTAGGGGTTAGGGTTGCTGACTTCTAGCTGGAAAGCGAGCTCTTGTTTGCGTAAACCCAGCTTAACAGGCGTAACGGATAGAAGTTTGACAGTCGGTGCCACAGGCGCGCTTGTAGGGATCGTGCTACACGCTGTCATAGCTAGGCATGCAAGCAAGCCAAGGCAAATACGGATGAATGGTGTAATCATACTGACACTTGTCCTAAGTCACCCCAAAGAGATTGCACAACAGCGATTGATGCCGGACCTGCTGTCTCAGTTCTTAGTATACGTGTTCCGAAATTGACCGCGCGCACTCCAGCATTGACCGCTGCGTCAATTTCGTCCTCATCGAAGCCACTCTCTGGTCCAATCAGTATTGAGCAATGAGGTGACGAGGGGCTTGAACTTTTTAAGTGTTCTGCGAAAGTAAGCTCTGCGTTGGGTGCCAGAATAAGGTTGAGCACGTTATCGACGAGATGCTCTTGATTTTCGGCACTTTGCTCGGCTAGCCATTGCGTCAAACTAATCGGTGTTTCAAGATGTGGAACACACGCTCTGCCACTTTGTTCACAGGCACTAATGATGATGTTTTGCCAATGTTCCATTTTTTTGGTAGTGCGTTTATCGTCCAATGCCTTGGCAGACTGACGGCTGTATAGAGGTTGAATACGGTTGACACCTAGCTCGACAGATTGGCGAAGGCTGGTGTCCATTCGGTCGCCGCGAGAAATTGCCTGTACAAGAGTGATAAAAACAGGCGATTCTGTCGTCGCTTTAGCGCGCTGCTCTACTTGCAAGATAGCGCGCTTGCCTGCATTACGTTGCCCAGTATCAGTCACAATCGCCCGATAATTGAAGCCATCTCCATTGAACAGTTCAATAGAGTCATCGAGCTTTGTTCTAACGACTGTAATGAGATGGTGGCTCGCTTTTTTTGAAAGCTCTAGTTCGCTATTGGGCTGCAGTTCGCCTTCATGAAAAAAACGTGGTGTCCTTGCCGTTCTTCTTGGCTTCACGATTGGGCTCTTCTGGGTGACATCATGGGAAAGCGCAAAAAATTAACGCCGTTTCAAACCGAGTAGCCCAGTGCGTGCTGCAGGGGCCACTTTGTCTGCAAGTGTTTGTTGGCTGCGCTCTCTCAAACGCGCAATGCAGTGTTTAAATTCAGCGGTCGCGGAGTCAAGATCGAGTTCGCGATCATCCGGGTAATAGGATTTGCTCGCAAGCTTAACTAAGTAGCTATAGCTTTGACCCTCTCTGAACCTTTCTAGTAATCGAGCGGTCGTGATATCGGGTGTACTGTCGCAGTAGGCAATGAGTTTGAGTAAGACATCTGCGCCTGGCATGTCCGGGTTGATATCGTAATCATCGGGTGGAATCGTCTGAACCAACTCTGGGTTTTGCAGGCACAGCAGTACGGCTCGACTCATCGCTGTTAAGCCGGTATCGCCTTGTTTTCTTCGTGGAGGTTGCGCTTGCGCTTTGACTGCTGCGCTGTCACTGCCAAGGGATAAGCCAATTAAGGTTTCCAGTCGCCTGAGTGAGAGTTGCTTGTAAATGCCTTTCGGAATAGTCGCCAGCAGTGGCTTGGCTTTCTCCGCTAGCTGCGCTTTCCCACCGATGCTACTGATGTCGATATCCGACGACAAATACTGATAGAGGTAGTCGACTATGGGAATACGTTGAGCTAATAAGTCGTTAAATCCGGCTGCACCTCCAACCTTAACGACTGAGTCTGGATCTTCGCCGTCTGGAAGGAACAAGAAGTGAGCATCGCGGCCATCTTGTAAGCAGGGCAAGGTTGCGGTGAGTGCTCGCCAAGCTGCAGCACGGCCGGCGCGATCGCCATCGAAACAAAACACAATATTCGTCACGGTTCGGAACAACATTTCGGAGTGCTGCTGGTTTGCAGCAGTACCCAAGGTGGCAACCGCGTTATCGATTCCGTGTTGGGCGAGAGCAACGACATCCATGTAGCCTTCAACAACGATGATCATGCCAGCGTCTTGGCCAGATTTTCGTGCCTCGTAGAGCCCGTAAAGCTCTTGCCCTTTATGAAAAAGAGGCGTCTCCGGGGAGTTCAAATACTTGGGCTCCTGCTGATCCATAACACGACCGCCAAAGGCAATGACTCTGCCGCGTTTGTCTCTGATAGGGAACATAATACGATTTCGAAATCGCTGATAAGGGCGTTTCCCGCCATCGCCTTGGATGAGCATGCCGGTTTTCACCATCGCGGCTTCTTCGGTTGGGAAATGTTTTTGTAAGCCGTCCCAGCCGTCAGGTACATAGCCAATAGAAAACCGCTTGGCTGTTTCGCCGCTTAAGCCACGTGCCTTGAGATATTCAATGGCTTCAGGTGAGTGGCGTAGCTGTGACGTGTAGTAGGCCGCAATAGATTCCATGAGGGTGTACAACGGCTTGCTGTCATTGCGCACTTGTGCGGCTTGGGCATCACGCGGCACTTCCATGCCGACAGAATCAGCCAGTGACTCAATGGCGTCGACAAAATGCATGCCTTCGTATTCCATCAGAAAACTGATGGCTGAGCCATTCGCACTACAGCCAAAGCAATGATAAAACTGCTTGGTTTGGCTGACGGTAAAGGAGGGGGTTTTTTCGTTGTGAAAAGGACAGCAGGCGCTGTAATTGTTGCCGCTTTTCTTCAGCGAAACGCGCTGATCAATGACATCGACGATATCTACTTTTGCAAGCATATCGTCAATAAAGTGTTGGGGTATCTTGCCTGCCATCTTAGGAGCACTATACGCCTCTGCGGCTACCTGGGTATACGCATCTGTCGGAAATGCGTACACCCGGATAGGATTTTAAGCTGCTCGTCCCAGTGTTAAGAGAAGCTCCCCAAGCTCAGAAGCTTTAGGCTTGATCATCCAGAATCTGGAGGCTAGGGAATAGAAGTCTTCAACGATTTCCTGTCCCAAGAAACTGCCCGTTTCCCGCACGTGATCCTCAATGAGAACCTGCAGGTAGTTTCGGTATCGCTCCATTGACTCGGAGTGCAGACGATGGATATCGATGAGTTCGTGGTTGTAACGATCAACAAACACGTTGTGCTGGTCAAAAACGAAGCCCAGTCCACCCGTCATACCCGCGCCAAAGTTGACACCAGTTTCTCCGAGAACAACAACACAGCCGCCGGTCATGTATTCACAGCCGTGATCACCGATGCCTTCTACGATAGCTACTGCACCACTGTTTCTAACTGCGAATCGTTCTCCGCCTAAACCGGCAGCATAAAAGTTACCGCCAGTCGCACCGTAAAGACAGGTGTTGCCAACAATCGTTGAAGTACGACCTGTGAAGCGGGCATCGCTTGGGGGTCGGATAACGATTTTTCCGCCAGCCATACCTTTGCCTACATAGTCGTTCGCATCACCGTCAAGATACAAGTTCAGACCGCCGGCATTCCAAACACCGAATGACTGGCCTGCTGTACCGGTGCAGCGAATGTCGATAGGGTTATCGGCCATTCCCTTGTCACCGTGCAGCTTGGCTATCTCGCCACTGAGGCGGGCACCAATAGATCGGTTAATGTTCTTCAAGGCGTAATGGAATTCACCACCCGATTTTTTCCTGATAGCCGCTTTGCAGTCAGATACCATTTGCTCCGCTAGCAGACCCTTATCGTAAGGATTATTGCGTTCGACTGTGCAATACCGTGGTGCATCATCTGGCACACCACCTGTCGCTAATAAAGGCGTCAGATCAAGACGTTTTTGTCTGTCCGTGCGACCTTCAGCGGGTGTTAGAAACTCTGGATGTCCAATGACTTCACTGAGGCTTCGTACGCCTAAGTAAGCCATATGCCTGCGCACATCTTCAGCCACGAACTTCATGTAGTGCATGACCTTATCAACGTTGCCGTTAAAATGCTTAACGCGCAGTATTTTATGCTGAGTTGCTACACCGGTTGCGCAGTTGTTCAAATGGCAAATGCGTAAATACTTACAACCCATTGCAATCATGGGGCCGGTGCCAAAACCGAAACTCTCGGCACCTAATATGGCTGCCTTAATGACGTCTAGGCCTGTTTTCAAACCACCATCTGTTTGAACTCGTACTTTGTTACGTAAGTTATTCGCACGGAGTACCTGATGGGTCTCGGACATGCCGAGTTCCCAAGGCGAGCCTGCGTATTTCACGCTGGTTAACGGTGAAGCACCTGTGCCGCCGTCGTACCCTGAGATAGTAATGAGATCGGCGTAAGCTTTTGCTACACCAGCAGCGACTGTTCCAACACCGGCTTCGGCAACTAGCTTGACCGACACGAGCGCCTCTGGATTGACTTGCTTTAAGTCAAAGATGAGTTGCGCAAGATCTTCTATTGAATAGATGTCGTGGTGCGGTGGAGGAGAGATCAATGCCACGCCAGGATTGCTGTGTCGTAACTTGGCGATCATGTCGTTCACTTTGTGACCAGGTAGCTGGCCACCTTCGCCAGGTTTAGCACCCTGTGCAATTTTGATCTGCAGGACTTCAGCATTGACTAAGTAATGCGGTGTGACGCCAAATCGTCCTGATGCAATTTGCTTGATCTTGGACATTTTGAGTGTGCCATAGCGAGCTTCATCCTCACCACCTTCTCCAGAGTTAGAGCGCCCGCCAAGTCTATTCATAGCCTCAGCTAAGGTTTCATGAGCTTCGGGTGAGAGTGCGCCTAATGACATACCTGCAGAATCGAATCTTGAGATGATTGATTCAACGGACTCAACAGCCTCAACTGGAATAGGCGGTCCTTTGGGCGTTAAGTCCAGTAGGTCGCGAAGCATAGCGGGGCGTCTACCATCAACGGTATTGGCGTACACCTGGTAATCTTCGTACTCGCCACTCGTTACAGCGGCTTGCAATTGCTGAACAACATCTGGGTTGTAGGCGTGGTATTCGCCACCGTGGATGTATTTAAGTAAGCCACCTTGAGTGACAGAAACTTGTGGATTAAACGCAGCTTTCGCAAGCGTTGCTATATCGACTTCGATGTCACTGAAGTTGATACCTTCAATTCGGTTTGTCGTGCCGCAGAAGCAGAGGTCAACGACTTCAGAATGCAGTCCCACTATTTCGTAGAGCTGAGCGCCGCGATAGCTGGATATCGTCGATATACCCATTTTGGACAGAATTTTCATCAGTCCTTTGTTGATACCTTTACGGTAATTTTGCTCTAGCTGAGGTACGTCATCGGTGGGTAGCTCACCTCGGCGAGACATGCCATGAATGGACTCATAGGCCAAGTAAGGGAACACACAGGTTGCACCGTAACCGACAAGCACGGCAACTTGATGAGAGTCTCTAGCAGTACCTGTTTCTATAACGAGGTTGGCGTCACATCGACAACCGGCCTTAATTAATGCGTGATGAACCGCACCTGTAGCTAGTAGGGCATGCACAGGATGCATACCTGTCGTTAGCTCACGATCGCTTAAGATGATAATGACTTTGTTATCGTCAACGATAGCGCTGATCGCTTCTTTGCATATGCGCTGAACCGCGTGCGCTAATGATTCGTCATTGGGGTCATAGTTAAGATCGATGCGCACATTGGAGTAACCGGACTCATCACCCATTGCAACCAACGTATCGAATTTCTCACTGGACAATACCGGCGAGCGAACCAATAAACGATTTGCATGATGGTGTGTCTCGCGAAACAGATTCTTTTCGCGGCCTAGACACGTTTCAAGAGACATGACAATCGTCTCTCTTAATGGGTCGATAGGTGGGTTGGTTACCTGTGCAAATTGTTGTCTAAAGTTATCGTACAAAGGACGAACATGTTCGGACATAACCGGGAACGGCGTGTCGTCTCCCATGGAACCGATGGCCTCAGAGGCACCCTCCGCCAAAACACGCAATACCTGATCGCGTTCTTCAAAACTGACATTAAACATTTTTTCGAATGTTGCCAGTTGATCGTTTTCCATGATGGGGGTTGCATGTGGCAGATCGCGCAAGCGTGATCGTAGATGACGCGCGTTTTTCTGTAGCCACTTGGCGTAGGGCTGGCGATGCTTAAGAAGATCACTGACATCTTGTGGTAACAACAAGCGGCCTGACTGTGTGTCGACAGCTAACATTTCGCCAGGCTTCAAACGACCCTTTTTAATGATGTCGCTAGGCAGGTAATCGTATACGCCGACCTCTGAAGCCAACGTGATATGTCGATCTTTACTAATGACATAACGCGCTGGGCGTAAACCGTTTCTGTCTAGCACACAGCTCGCATACCGGCCATCTGACAATACAACGCCCGCGGGGCCGTCCCATGGTTCCATGTGCATAGAGTTATATTCAAGGAACGCTCGTAAATCAGAATCGAGTTCCCATGTGTTTTGCCAAGCCGGTGGCATCAACATGCGCATAGCGCGAAATACATCGATACCACCCGCCATGAGGAGTTCGAGCATGTTGTCTAAAGACATTGAGTCGGAGCCATGTTGGCTCACTAACGGCAGTAATTCGTTAAGCTCTGGCAATACGGGTGAGCGCAATTTTGATGCTCGGGCGTTTGCCCAGCTGCGATTGCCTTGAATCGTATTGATTTCGCCGTTATGGGCAAGGTAACGAAACGGTTGAGCTAAGCGCCATTGAGGCAGCGTGTTTGTCGAAAAGCGTTGGTGGAAGACCGCAATAGATGACTCGAGTGATTCGTCTTCAAGGTCTGTGTAAAACGTGGCCAAGTACTCGGGCATGACCAAGCCTTTATACAAAATGACATCGCTGGATAATGAACAGACGTAAAAATCTGGGTCTGTATCGCGAAGGCTAATTTCGGCACGACGTCGGGCAACAAATAAATGCCGGTTGAATTCTGCTGAATCCATCTCTTCAGTGGCAGATACAAAAATTTGTTCGATAATGGGGACGCTGCGTTGAGCCTCTTCACCACATGCTGAGATTTGAGTGGGAACAACACGCCACCCATTAACTTCTAAGCCGCGTTCTTCGCAGGCTACGTTCAGTGCTTGTTTGGCGGCGGCGGCCAACGTCTCGTCTTTGCTTAGGAATACAATGCCCGTGGCAAACTCACTGCGTAAGGTTAATCCTTCGTCAGCAGCGGCTGCTCGCAGAAACGCTTCGGGTTTTCGAAGCAACAACCCACAACCGTCTCCGGTTTTACCGTCGGCACCAATGGCACCTCGGTGGGTCATGCGTCCTAATGCGGTAATCGCGGTTTCAACCAACCAATGGCTAGCGCGACCATCCATTTGCGCAATGAGTCCAAAGCCACAATTGTCGCGTTCGAAATCAGGTTGGTAGAGTCCGTGCTCGGCTAAATTATCAAGGTACGTCATAGCATTTGTCGATATAAAGCGTGTGATTCAGGCGTCAGTTACTTCTACGCAGCTAATCATTATACCGATTCGAGCGGCCTCTAAAATGTCTGAGGCCGTCAGATGCGAAGGATAAATCTTATCCTTGTAATAAAATCAGTGATCTATTGAGCTTTGAGGACGTCTTGAACGCGTGCCACTGACCGAATCCATGGCTGATTAATCAGTGTGGCCGCTGGCATGGTCTCTACGGAAGCTCGGGCTTCGTCGATGCTGCTGTAAAGGCCGTGTAGTAGAGCATACCAAGTACTGCCGTCACGGGCGAACGAGTAAATCGAGTTAGGCGCGGAGAGCGCAGAGGCATGCTGATTCAAGAAGCTAACGACCGAGGCGCGGTCTCTGGATGCACTCATTTGGACCGTAAACAGATCCCTATCTTGAACCAGAATCCAGCTTGAGGACTCTAGCTCGCCACCAGTGGAGACATTGCTAGAGCTGCTTTCCTCAGCCGCTGGGCTGGGCGCTTCTTCTGCCACTGTCTCGGCAACCGGTGCGACAGGTTCGTCGATTTGCGGTTCTGGTGCGGGCGCAGGTATTGGCGCAGGCGCGGGCTCAAGCGTAGCTTGCGCCTCTGTAGTGTTGGTCTCTGGCGCGGCGACTATAACGATAGGCGTATTGGCGGCAGAAGCATCATCACCTAGTGCAATGCTAGCGCCCGACTCTGTTGCGCTCTCGCTGGTTGCTTGCTCGTTGTCGGCAACCGTTGGGCTTGGCTCTTCTGTCGCGAGGCCATTCAACGTGATCTTGGCTGTGGCACCTGGGACGCTGTTTCGTGTCTCTTCGAGAGCTTTCGTTAACTCAGAGCTCTGAACTAGGCCCACGTCGCCATTAGGGGTTGCATCGCTCAGCGTCACCGGAGCGGTTTCCGAGACAGTGTAGCGAGTAGAGTTTTCGTTAGATTTGCCCGGCAGAAACATCAAAATACCCAGCACAATGAAGAGCGAGGCGATAACGCCCATGGCGATTTTGCCCATTCTTGATTGGAGCCAGGCAGCACCGCCGCCGGTGGCTAGATCAGTGCCTAAGTCTGTTCTTATTGGACCATATTGTTCATTGAGTGCATGCGCTGCAGCCGCTTGAAGCGGACCAGGCAAGCCATCAGATTGTTCAACTAATTCAATGATTTCAGGTTCGGTAAATGAGGGTTCGCCACTCAATCCGGCCTGTTGCATACGAAAATCGATAAAATCTGCCGCACGAACGGAATCTAAGCCGTGGATATTCAAACTCGAATACGGCAGATCAGCACCCGCCGGGAGTAGGTCGGGGATGTGTTCCTCAAAGAGTGGAACCGCAGCCATGGCGACCCTAACCAGTGTTTCGTCCTGGCTATTGACGTAAAGCATGCTGCTCAGTAGTTGAGTCAATTCCGCTTCATTCACCAAATGGGCATCATCTAGCACAATAATACTCAGCGTATTGCGCGAGATCATTGTCTGTAGGTAGGGGATTAGGTCGTCAAGGATATCCTGCAATTTTTCTGGAGGCGGATGCTTGAACGCCTCAAGAAGCCCAGCAAACAAATTCATTGTGCTGAACCGTTCGCTGCCTTTTACCGAGAAACACTGAATGCGTAAGCCGCTGTGTTCGCTCAACTGCTTGAGCATAATGGACTTACCGGAGCCGTCAGCACCCAAAATCAGCAGCAGGTCGTCACCCGTGATAAGGGCTTGTTTGACGTCCGCTAGCTGTTCAGCGGTGGTTTCATCGCTGAAGCTGTTGGTATTTGGACCCAAGGGACCAAAGGGCTGCTGTGGCAAATCGAGCGCCGCTAGCGTGGCGTCGGATAGTAGATCTGATGGGGCCACATCCGACGCGTCATTTAACGACATGGTAGAGCTTCGATACGGTAGAAAGGTGGATACTACTATAGACCGAGTTGGCGCCGCTTGCCTGTCGGTAGAAAACTCACTCGCAAAAATGCGAAAGCGTTGCGTGTAAGGCTCCATGGTCGAAGTCTTGGCTGACGTGAGACTGGCCGATATCGTTGACTAGTATCAATCGGATATTGCCAGATAGTACTTTTTTGTCACGAGCCATATAGCGAAGGAATAGTTCTGGACTCATGTCGGCAGGTGGCTGAACCGGCAATCCTGCTCGTTCCAGGAGTTTGATACCGCGTTGTTCAGTTTGGCTGTCTATTAGGTTTAGTCGTCTGGAGGTATCCAGAGCCATCGCGATGCCCGCGCTCACAGCTTCTCCGTGTAGCCAGTGGCCGTAACCCATCGCAGCTTCTATGGCATGCCCAAACGTATGGCCTAGGTTGAGCAAGGCACGCATGCCATGTTCACGTTCATCTGCTTCGACGACGCGTGCTTTTATCTCGCAGGATCGGCGCACGGCAGTCGCTGTGGCGAGAGCGTCCCTGTCGAGTAGGGCGTCCATGTTGGCCTCTAACCAGTTAAAAAAATCTGCATCGATGATGAAGCCATATTTGATGACCTCTGCGAGTCCAGCTTTGAGCTGGCGCTCTTCAAGTGTGGCCAACGTGCTCATGTCTGCGATAACTGAAATCGGCTGATGGAAAGCGCCAATCATGTTTTTGCCAAGTGGATGGTTGACGGCTGTTTTGCCGCCCACGGAAGAATCAACTTGGGCTAATAGCGTGGTTGGTAGTTGAATGAAGTCCACGCCTCTTTGGTAGCTAGCCGCGGCATACCCAGTCATATCGCCGATAACTCCGCCTCCCAGTGCGATCAATGTGCAATTTCTATCGAAATTTTCTGAAAGCAGGGCTGAGAATATTTTGTTGAGCTCGTCCAGATTTTTAAAGGACTCTCCATCGGGGAGAATCACACTGCATGAAGGCACGTTGCCCAAACTGGCTAGCGTCTTATCTAGGTAGAGCGGGGCAATGGTCTCATTGGTCACCACCATGGCTCGATTGCGAACGCTATCAGCAAGCAAACCTTGTTTGCCTATCAAGTCTGTGCCGATGTGAATCGGATAGCTGCGAGAGCCGAGTTCAATATTTACCGTTTGCATGGAGATTACGCCGACTTAAATGTAATGAGTAGGTGAGGCTTTTCGCGATTGATGAGACGTTTGGCCCGTGCGGTAAAGCATACGGCACATTTAGTCACTGGGGCTGGGCTCGGTCCCGGATTCGGCCTCGGGTCCGGTCCCAGACTTGGCCTCGGTACTGGCATTTGGTTCGGTTTTCGGGTCGATACCAGGTCTGTTCCCTATCGGCTTCTTTAAAGGCTCTTTTCGGGTATTGACGCCACGAAGTTCTTTGGGAGCCGGCTCTAACGGGACTTCAGTCTTTTTCAGATGCCGCAATATGCGTGTAACAACATGGTACATGCGGCGGGAATCGGTTGATATCTCGATGTCAGCCACTGACTTGTAGATAGGCTCTCGCTCTTCCATCAAGGATTTCAGTCGAGCTTCAGGGTCGTCGGTTTTTAAGAGGGGGCGATTGGAGTCGAACGCGACTCGTCGGAGTTGCTCCTTTATATCGACTTGCAACAATATGACGTGCCCACGGCCCTTTAAATGGTTTCGGTTTTCGTCTCGTAGAATGGACCCACCGCCAGTAGCCAGAACGATACCCGGTAGGTTGGTGAGTTCATCGATCATGCGGGATTCTCGATCGCGAAACCCGGCCTCACCTTCGTAATCAAAGATAGTGGGTATATCTACACCACAGCGAGCTTCAATTTCTCGATCGCTGTCCAGAAACTGATAGCCAATTTTGTTGGCAAGGGCTCGACCAACGGTACTCTTGCCTGAGCCCATAGGGCCGACTAGAAATAGACTGGTCATGAGATTCTTTAAGGTGCAGTTGGCTAATGATACCTAGTGTTGGGCCGCTGAGAAAGTCTTCATTACAGCCCCGTAGGGAATTTTAATACGCTAGTAAAATATAGACAAAAAAAACCCACGTTTACCGTGGGCTTGAAAACAGTTGTTTTCCTCAGGGGGGAGCCCTGAGACAGATTGCTAGTTAGTAGTTCAAAGAGACGTCTTCTTTGATGATCTTAGGCGTTACGAAGACCAGCAGTTCAGACTTGTCATCTTCTTCAACAGTGTGTTGGAACAACCGACCGATCAACGGAAGGTTGCCGAAGAATGGCACCATGTCGACCTTGCTCAAGATGGCTTGTTCGTAGACACCACCGAGTACAACGGTTTCTCCATTGTCGACAAGTACCTGAGTCTTGACCTCACGAGTGTCGATACTAGGTACCGCCAATGATCCCGCACCGAATATCTCACCAACGGTATCTTTATTGACTTTTAAGTCCATAACGATTCGATCGTCCGGTGTGATTTGTGGTGTGACCGTTAAGCCAAGTACCGCTTTTCGGAAAGAGACCGAGGTAGCACCACTTGAAGCAGCTTCTAGGTAAGGAATCTCAACACCTTGCTCGATATACGCTTCGTGCTGGTTAGCAGTAATAACGCGTGGGCTAGAGATGACTTCTCCGGTTCCTTCTGCTTGCATGGCCGATAGTTCCAGCTCAAGCAGAGTTCCGAATGGTAGTTTTGCTAGTGCAACACCGATTGAACCAGCAGCATTGTTTGCAGGTAAGTTGGTGTTGAATCGACCATCGCCAACTGTTTCGTTGTTGAGTAGGTCTTGTACCCCAGCCGCATTTCCAGATAACGCAAATCCAGTACCATCGGTTTCGCCATTGGAATTAACCGTGTTCCGGTTCAAGCCCCAACGAACACCGATGTCTTTATTGAAGTCATCAGTTGCTATGACAATGCGTGACTCAATGAGAACCTGACGGATAGGAACATCTAAGCGATGAATCAATGCTCGGATGGCCGTTAACTGCTCAGATGTATCGCTGATCAAGATTGTGTTAGTGCGATCATCAACTGAAACGTTACCTCTGTCAGTGAGCATGCCGCCGGTATTACCTTCCAGGCTCCGACCTTCTTCACCGCCTTGTAAAAGCATTGCTAGATCGCTGGCTTTGGCATAGTTGGCTTGGAAAAATTCAGTACGAATTGGCGCTAATTCAATTTTTTGCTTTTGCGCTTCTAGCTCGACTCTTTCGCTCTCTGCAATCTCTTCTGCAGGGGCGATCATGATGACTGAGCCAGCTTGACGCTTGCCAAGAGACTTAGATTGCAAGATGATTTCCAACGCTTGATCCCAAGGGACATTTTTCAAACGTAGCGTAAGCTTGCCTTCTACCGTGTCGCTGACAACAATGTTCAAGTCAGTGAAGTCCGCTAGTAGTTGTAGTACTGAGCGAATCTCGATGTCTTGAAAGTTTAGCGATAGCTTTTCACCGACGAAGCCAAATTTGGCTTTTTGGTTTTCCACCATTTGCTCTTGCGTCATCGGCTTTAATTCGACTGTGAACTGATTGTCGGATTGGTAAGCGAGCTGCTCAAAGTTCTGAGACGCAGGTTGTATGATAACTTTTGTACCGCGCTTGTTAGATATAGCATCGATATACTTGACGGGTGTACCAAAGTCCATGACATCCAGTCGCTTTTGTAGCTTAGATGCTAACTGGGTGTCTGGAAACTCAACAATTAAACGACCGCCTTCACGACGTAAATCGGTGACAGCACCGGCTGAAGACAAGTCGAATATAATTCGGCCTTCGCCCATTGGACCGCGACGAAAATCTAGCCCATTGATAGTTGTGCTGCGCTGACGAACGATCTCGGTGTCATCAGTAGCAGGCGTTGCTGCAGCAAGATCAACCGGGTCAGCAACATCGTTATCCAATGTGTCTTTTCCGGATGGGTCAAGATTTATAAGTAGTTGGTTACCGCTGATTGTTGTGGAGTAAGGAGCCAATGCTGTTAAGTTGACCACTACGCGAGTTCTTCCACCGGCCTCTATAGTGGTAACGTTTTGCAGCAAGCCTGAGCTTATGCTAACGCTACGACTATCCATACCATTCGATGTGTCAGGCAAGTCTAGAGCTATCCTTGCAGGATTATCAATAGTGAATGCCTTGGGTTCAACAGCGGGCCCACTCATTGTTAGCGCAAGCTGCTGCTTGTTGCCAGGCAAGGAGACATGAGTGATATCCAGCAAAGTATTGGATGCTGCATGCAGCCCATTACTTGCCAGTGCAATTCCGGCAATTAACGTTGCCCCGGCTACACGTGAAAATCTGTGTAAGCCTATCTGACTTAGACGCCGCATCTTATCTCGGACTTGCATTGTTAAGCTAATCTCCATTGGTCTAGTCCTCTGCCATGGCGAGCTGAGCCTCGCGGTTAACCCAGCCACTGAGCCCGTCGGGCACCAGTTCCACTATGTGTATTTTCGCTTCGGACACTTGAGTAATTTTGCCGTGGTTTTGGCCAGCGTAATTACCCGGTTGAACTCTATGTATCGTTCCATCGGGATCACGTACTAATCCCCACGTTTGTGATTTCTGCTGCAATAAGCCGACCATTTTTAGCGCATCTACCGGGTAGCTCTCTAACGGTTCCCGCCGACGTGTAGCTTCAGGCCTTGGGCCGGTGCCATCGTCAGTAACCATTGCTAATTCGGATTGAGGGTTAAACGGGTCGCGAATGTCATCTACCACGTAGGTGAAGTTTGTATATTCGGGGAATTCTGGTAAAGGATCGACCTTGCCGTGATGAGCCTGTTTCGTCTCACTGATGAAGTGTTCGAGATCGGCCATGCTGCCTCCGCAGGCAGTCAAGAAGCTTGTGATACCTATTAGCGGTATGAGTTTCAAGCGGTTCATGGCTTATTCGCCCTCCTCAATATAACGATAAGTTGTAGCGATAAGATCCATTTGTAATTTCTTAGAGCCTGATAGTGCCGTCCTAGGACCTGACGCCGAGTTCTCTTTCGGCAGAGGGGTTACATCGGTGATGTCAATGTCGCTTAATGTAACGATACGAGGTAGAGCCGCTAGACCGCTTACGAATTTACCGAACTCATGGTACTGACCCGTGACGCTGATCCGAATGGGATACTCTGCATAAAACTCTTTAGATATTTCTTGCTCAGGCTTGAAAAATTCTACCTCGAGCCCACTGGCGACACTGGTCTGCGACAGATCAACCAGAAGACTCTCAATGTCTGTTTTGTTGGGTAGTTGACGAAGCATGACGTTAAACGTCTTCTTCATCTCTGCAAGTTGCTCGACGTAAGCCACGCGGTTAGCAGCCTTTGCTTGTTCGTTATCAAAGGTCGTTCGTAGATCTAACTCTTTTCTCTCTAGTACAGCTAGCTCATCAAATTGTGGCTTTACTAGAAAATGTGCCGAGGCTGCAACAACAACTGCGCAGGCGATTAAAATCAAAAAGCCTCTAGCTATGATGGGAGCGGTGCCAATGCGATTGAAGCTATCCGCATCGATATTTTGCAGCTCACTCAAGCGATCACTAAATGTCATCTTCGGACTCCTTGTCAGCCTTAGGATTATTTTGCTCAAGGCTTAACTTGAATGTAGAGATACTCTGATTTTCGTTTGACGTGATGACATCCAGAGTTGGATTTGTAAAATAATCACTACGATCCATTCGACGCATGAGCGCCGATACGCGAGCGTTTGATTCTGCATAACCATCTAATTGAAGCCGCTTGCCGCTCGATTGCTTCATGGCAGTTAAGTAAATGCCGTCAGGAATTCGGGCTGCAATCTCGAAAAATGTATGAACAATCTGCGGGCGTAATCCCTGCAACTGCTGAATGATTTCCATGCGAGCTAAAAGATCGTTTTTAGTTTCCTCTAGTGCTCGGATTGCTTGCAGCTCCTCTTGAAGAAGCGCAATCTCATAATCGAGGCGTGCATTACGCTGAGCTTGAAAGTTGACCTTGTCTTCAGCAAATTTAAAACCGGTAAAGCCAACTCCTGCTGCTATGGCCATGCATAAGCCTAAGGCTACGTAAAATTCCTTATTTTTATTTAGTCTGCGTGTTTCACGCCAGGGAAGAAGGTTAATGCGTGTCATAGCTCGGCTCCTCGCATAGCCAGTCCGCATGCGATCAACATGGCGGGCCCATCATCCTTAAGTCGTTGCGTTGGAATATCGGATCCGACGCGCATTTCACCAAACGGGTCTGCAACCACTGTGGGCGTACCAATTCGTTGTTCTATCAGCTCGGCGACACCGGGTATGCCTGTGCAACCACCGGCAAGAACGATCTGATCAACATAGTCGTTCTTATCTGCCGAGAAGAAGAACTGTAAGAAACGGTTGGCCTGTTGAACCATCAAATCTCTAAATGGGGCAAGAACCTCAGGGTCATAGTTATCTGGCAAGCCGCCAACGCGTTTTACGCGACCGGCATCTTCATAAGACAGACCATAACGACGCATGATTTCCTCTGTGAGCTGCTTGCCCCCAAAAGGTTGTTCACGCGTATAAATAAGTTGTTGGTTACGCAGCACACACAGACTGGTCATACTCGCACCAACATCTAAAACAGCGACTGTGCGATCCATTCCATCGTTGGGAATCTGATGTTTAATGAGCTGGAAAGCGCCCTCTGTCGTGTAGGGTTCGACATCAACGATTTTGACGTCCAAACCGCCAATCTCCGCCGCCGCGATTCTGTCCTCAACGTTCTCACTGCGCGAGGCGGCGAGTAGCACGTCAACCATGCTCGGGTCGTTTTCAGAAGGCCCGATCACTTGGAAGTCCAAATTGACCTCCTCAATGGCGTAAGGAATGTATTGGTCGGCCTCGAGCTGAATCTGGGCGTTCATCTCATGATCCTTTAAGTCCCCTGGCATCTGAATCACCTTTGTGATGACCATGGCGCTGGGCACCGCCACAGCGCACACCTTGGTGCGAGTGGCTGAACGCTTGTAAGCGCGGCGAATTGCTTCGCCAACGGCTTCCACGTCCTGCAGGTTTTTCTCGATGACCGCGTTTGCCGGGAGGGGCTCTACGGTATAGCTCATCACCTTGAACCCCTTCTTTGCCGGTTTCAATTCCAGCAATTTCACTGAGGTCGCAGTGATATCAAGGCCAATAAGGCCAGCTTTTTTGGATGATATTTTGAGTGCCATGTCCCGTTTAGCGCCCAAAGCGTGAATTTCCTTTAGCGCTAGTCGAAATTTCCAACGCTTAATGCGAGATGCAGTCGACAGTTTTTGGGCACATTGCTGTTACGTGACGCAGCTAACCTCAAGATATTCTGTCCCATTCGGTGTCGTAAAGCCGTTTCTCAGGTAGACATAAAAAACCACCATTTAGCGGTAACACGCCAGATAAGGGAACAAGGTTCAGCCTGAAGGTCAGGCAATTGATATAATTTCCGGTATCCATCACCGAATACGGCTTTTAGATGCCTTCATCATCTGGTTCTACTGGGAAATCTCGTCGACGTCGATCAAGCCGTAGCAAGCAGGGTGGCTGGCTAGGCAAGATCGTGAAATGGCTTGCCTTCTCAGGCGTCGTGGCAGGTTTGCTGGTGGCTATTGGGGTGGGTTATTTGTACTACACCATCGCGCCAACATTGCCCGACGTTCAGCAACTGCGAGAAGTGCAGTTGCAGATGCCATTGCGCGTTTTCACCGCAGATGGTGATCTCATTGCCGAGTACGGCGAGAAACGTCGTGAGCCGGTGATGATCTCTGAGGTGCCCGATAGTTTAAAAAATGCCATTATCGCGGCCGAGGATCAGCATTTTTACACTCACCCCGGTGTTGCATGGCAGGGACTCGTCAGAGCGGCTATCTATCTGGTGAAGACAGGCAGAAAAGGTCCTGGCGGCAGTACCATCACGATGCAGGTGGCACGTAACTTCTTCTTAACCAATGCACGCACCTACGATCGTAAAATTCGGGAAATATTTTTATCGTTCAAAATTGAAAGTGAATTAGCCAAGGACGAAATTCTAGAGCTGTACATCAATAAAATTTACCTTGGAAACCGTTCGTACGGTTTTGCAGCTGCGTCAAAAGTGTATTACGGTAAAAAAATATCCGATTTGGAATTGGTTGAATCTGCCATGTTAGCTGGGTTGCCAAAAGCGCCATCTCGCTACAACCCTATTGTTAACCCTGAGCGTGCGTTGTTACGTCGCGATTACGTTCTAGGCCGGTTACTCGCACTTGAACTCATTGATCAGCCTGCTTATGACTATGCGATAGCACAGCCGGCTACCGCTAAACCGCATTATGCAACTCCTGAGGCTGAAGCCCATTATGTGGGTGAAATGGCGCGCTCCAGAGTGCAGCAACTGTTTGGGAAGAACTGGGCCAATGCCGGTTATAACGTTTATACCTCCATTAAGTCTGCTGATCAGCGTGCAGCTAATGAAGCTTTGCGCGATGCGCTTTACGATTACGAGCGGCGCCATGGCTACACAGGCCCAATTGGCAAACTCGATGAGCCAACGCTTGCTGATGAACTGTTACGTAGTGAATATCTTGAAGGCTTAGGAAACCCTGGCGATTTGTGGCCAGCTGCGGTCTTGGCTGTCGATGCGACCAGCGCAACGGTTGTAACTGAGAAAGCAGAAGAGTACGTTTTACCGTTTGAAGATATCGAGTGGGCACGAGAGCGTTACAGCATTGACAGTCGCGGTAAGCAAATAGAATCGGCTGATCAAGTGTTAGCGGTGGGCGATGTCATCGCCTTGCAAGTGAAGCAAGACGGTAGTGTGCGCTTTGTTCAGGAGCCAACGGTTGAAGGTGCATTTATCGCCATGGAGCCCAACACCGGCGAAATCACAGCCTTAGTGGGTGGTTACGATTACTACCGCAGTAAGTTCAATCGGGTAACTCAAGCGCGGCGTCAGCCAGGCTCTACGTTCAAGCCGTTTATTTATTCTGCAGCGTTGAGCGCAGGCGACACGGCGGCAACAATTTACAACGATGCCCCGGTTGTTTTCCACGATGATGCTTTGGAAGGTGAATGGCGGCCATCTAACTACAGCGGTCGTTTTTTTGGCCCAACGCGATTGCGAGAAGCGCTGGTCAAGTCACGTAACCTTGTTTCTGTTCGTGTGCTGAGAGAAATTGGCATTCCGTACACCGTGGAGTACTCGCAGCGCTTCGGTTTTAGAAAAGAGAACCTGCCACCTGATCTTTCGCTATCGCTAGGTAGTGCGTCTGTATCTCCTCTGGAGATGAGTTCGGCTTTTTCTATTTTTGCGAACGGCGGTTATCAAGTGCCCGCGCACTTCATCACGCGTGTACAAGACCCTCGCGGAAATATCTTGTATCGAGCTCCTAAAGTGGTTTTTTGTGATGACTGCGATCCCACCATTGGAAATCCTTTAAATGCCGAAATGGGGTCGGCGAAGGGTGAGGCAACCTCTGACGCTATTACGACAGACGATGCCAGTCTGGCAGTGCTGCGTAATGAAGATGCGACGGCCACCGAAAGTGCGGCGGCAAGTGTTGAACTCAAAAAGATACTGCTAGATGCCGTAGATGCGCCACGCGTGATTGATGGGCGCAACGCCTTCATCATGACGAGCATCATGAAAGAGGTGGTTCAGCGAGGAACCGCCCGTCGCGCAGGTGAAGCACTCCAACGTCAAGATTTAGCCGGTAAGACGGGAACAACCAACAACCAGCTGGATGCGTGGTTTGTTGGCTACAACTCTTCAGTGGTGGCATCTGCATGGATTGGTTCTGATGGTCTCGATCCATTGGGTCGTGGTGAAGCAGGCGGTATCGCAGCATTACCGATGTGGACAAGCTTCATGCAAAATACCGTTGTCGGTACTCCTGAGATTGAACCGGCCGTGCCAGAGGGCATTAAAATCGTCAGAATCGATCGAAAGAGTGGTGAGCCTGCCGCTGGCAGTAACACCATCTTTGAGATGTTCATGGAAGACAACATGCCGGACGAAGACGATATCAAGCGCATGGAAAACGCAGAAATCAGCGCCGAGAAAGGCGAGGAAGTTGTCGTGAGCAGGACTAAGAAGGAAAAGGCAAAACAGGTCGAGCAACTGTTCTAGCGTTGCTCGTTGTGTAAGCCTGCTTTGTTAGCAGGCTTTGACTCCTACCTATCGTATTTCTATCGAGTGCTTAGTTCTCGAACGGCTTCGACCATGACACCTAAGTGCTCAGGGTTAACGAACTGATGTATGCCGTGACCTAAATTAAACACATGACCGGGGCCTGGGCCGTAGCTATCCAGTACTTTTTGTACATGATGTTTAATGACCTCCGGCGAGCCGTACAGTACGCTGGGGTCAAGGTTGCCTTGCAGCGCAACACGGTCACCGGTTTTGATTCGCGCATCTGCCAAGTTGGTGGTCCAATCAACACCGAGTCCATCACAACCGGTATCGGCCATGATATCCAGCCATTGCCCGCCGTTTTTAGTAAACAACACGACGGGTACTTTGCGTCCGTCAGATTCGCGTTTAAGTCCATCGACGATTTGTTGCATATACCGTAGAGAAAACTCACGGTAGTTTTCGGGGGATAAAACGCCGCCCCACGTGTCGAATATCATCAAAGATTGCGCGCCAGACTCGACTTGTGCATTCAGGTAGCTGATGACCGACTGTGCCGTTTTATCAAGCAGCATATGCAAAGATTCTGGATCGCTAAAGAGCATGCCCTTCACTTTAGAAAAGTCTTTACTGCCACCGCCTTCGATCATGTAAGTGGCTAGCGTCCAAGGGCTTCCAGAAAATCCGATTAAAGGCACACGGCCGTTTAATTCGCGACGAATCGTTGAGACTGCATCCATGACATAGCGCAGTGAGTCCATCGGATCTGGGATAGGCAGTTTTTCTACATCTGCGCGCGTGCGAACTGGATTAGAAAACTTAGGGCCTTCACCTGTTTCAAAGTGTAGCCCTAATCCCATGGCATCAGGAATAGTCAGGATGTCTGAAAACAGGATGGCCGCATCCAGGTTGAAGCGATCTAGGGGTTGTAGCGTAACCTCACAAGCCAAGTCAGGTGTGCTGCATAGCGTCATGAAGTCGCCAGCTTGCTTGCGTACTTTTAAGTACTCAGGCAGGTAGCGTCCAGCTTGGCGCATGACCCAGACAGGTGTGCGAGAGGTCTCTTCCCGGTTGAGCGCTCTTAGGTATAAATCGTTTTGTAAGGGCTGGCTCATTGTGTAACTGCCGTCTCAGCGAGGTATTGGATAATGCCGTCTGCTGCATTTCTACCTTCAAATACAGCGGTGACAACAAGGTCCGAGCCACGCACCATGTCACCACCAGCAAAGATCTTTGGGTTGGTAGTCTGATGAGTAAAGCCACCGCTCTCAGGGGCAATGACGCGGCCTGAATCATCCGTATTAATATTGAAATCGCTAAACCACTCAGCAGGGTTAGGGCGAAAACCAAAGGCTACAAGTACAGCGTCGGCGGGAATTATTTCTTCTGTTCCTTCAACCACCGCTGGCATGCGACGACCGCGCTGATCGGGTGCACCCATTTGTGTCGTGACAACCTTAACGCCGGTGACTTGTCCGTTTTCATCGCCCACTAACTCAATGGGTTGGCGGTTCCATAAAAAATCTACGCCTTCTTCCTTCGCGTTTTTAACTTCACGACGTGAGCCCGGCATGTTCTTCTCATCTCGGCGATAGGCGCAGGTAACTGACTCAGCTTCTTGACGAATAGAGGTTCGATTGCAGTCCATTGCTGTGTCTCCGCCGCCCAAGACAACCACTTTCTTGTCTTTTAAATCGATGAAGTTATCTATGTTTGTGTCCCATTCGTATTGATGATTCACGTTAGAGATCAAAAATGGCAATGCTTCATGAACATTCTTGAGGTCTTCACCGGGAAAGCCACCGCGCATAGACGTGTAGGTGCCCATGCCAAGAAAAACGGCATCGTATTCATCAAGCAGCTGTTGAAAAGGTATGTCGATTCCAATATCGGTGTTAAGAATGAACTCAACGCCCATCTCTTCCATGATGTCGCGACGTGTGAAGACGACTTCCTTTTCCAATTTGAACGGTGGTATACCGAATGTCAGTAGTCCGCCGATCTCTGAATATCGATCGTAGACAACCGCTTTAACGCCATTTCTTGTCAGGATGTCTGCACAGCCTAAGCCTGCAGGTCCAGCCCCAATGATGGCAACTTTCTGGCCGGTCGCGACAACATTGGACATGTCTGGTCGCCACCCTTTTTTGAGGGCTTCATCAGTGATGTATTTTTCAATAGAGCCGATAGTCACGGCGCCAAACCCATCATTAAGCGTGCAAGCACCTTCACATAGGCGATCTTGCGGACAAACTCGGCCACACATCTCTGGCAGGGAATTTGTCTTATGGGACATTTCCGCAGCTTCGAATAGATTGCCTTCAGCAACCAATTTCAGCCAGTTGGGAATGTAGTTGTGGACAGGGCATTTCCATTCGCAATAGGGGTTGCCGCACGAGAGGCAGCGCCCAGCTTGCTTACCAGCTTTTTCAGCTGAAAATTGCCCGTAGATTTCCTTGAAATGCTTTATACGAACCGGGACTTTGACCTTTTTTGGGTCTTTTCTTGGAAGATCCAGAAACTGAAAGGACATGTCACTCATAGATTATTCCTTAACCTTAACGAGCCCGTGGCGACGGGCTCATAACTAAAAGATCACGAGTTAAGGCGATCTTTGATGGTTTTGCTGACGCTAGACATATCGGCACGGCCTTGAAGCTTTGGTTTAACTAAGCCCATGACTTTACCCATGTCTTTTACTGACGCGGCACCTGATGTCGAGATAGCATCCACAATGATCGCAGATATTTCATCATCGCTTAATGCCTCAGGCATATAAGTCTTGATAATGTTGGCTTCGAATTCTTCTTGAGCAACCAAATCGTCGCGACCAGCGCTTTCGTATTGGCTAATTGATTCTCTTCGCTGCTTCATCAGCTTGTCGAAGATGGCAAGCGTTTGCTCTTCGTTCAGCTCTATGCGTTCATCAACTTCTTTTTGCTTGATTGCGGCGGACATTAGACGCAGCGTTGCAAGGCGGGGTTTGTCACCAGCCTTCATTGCTGTCTTGATATCGTCCATTACGCGCTGACGGGTCTCGCTCATCACGATGCTCCACTTAACTAGATAGAATAAGGGCTATGCGCGTGAATCTTTAGTGTGCAGCGGGCACAGAAAAGCCCAGCACAATGCTTGGGTATGGAGACTAGCAAACCGTTGATTACGGGCAATGTAGGATTGCCCGGTCAACAAAAACAACGAATGGTGAGCCGAGTTGAGAATAACTCAGCAGCCAGGTCGTTGTTTCTAGTACATTCTTACGCGACGTGAAGATTCTTTAGAAACCTTCTTTTGGTGACGTTTTACGGCCGCTGCTGCCTTGCGCTTACGCTCGGTAGTGGGCTTTTCGTAAAACTCACGACGGCGAGTTTCTGTAAGAACTCCCGCTTTTTCGCAAGATCGCTTGAAACGGCGCAGGGCCATTTCGAATGGTTCGTTCTCTTTGACACGTACTGAAGGCATTAAAGAATTACTCGGCTGGAGAGCGGAAAGCCCTCTACTATAACGGGTTCTGTGCCATAAACTCAAATTTTCGCGATATTTTTTTTGAAAAAAACCATGATTACACTCGGAATCGAGAGCTCCTGCGACGAAACTGGCCTCGCTCTCTACAGTATGAAAGACGGACTTTTGGCTCATTCGTTGTTCAGTCAGGTCGATTTGCATGCCTTGTACGGAGGGGTGGTGCCTGAGCTGGCATCGCGAGATCACGTGCGGCGCTTGGTGCCTTTAACTCGGCAAGTCTGTGAAATGGCTGATATTTCACTCACTGACATAGACGCTGTCGCTTATACGGCGGGCCCTGGGTTGGCGGGTGCGCTGCTGACAGGAGCCATGATGGCGCAGGGGCTTGCCTGGGCCATTCAACGCCCTGCGCTAGGTGTTCATCATTTAGAGGGGCATTTGTTGGCGCCCATGCTAGAAGATGAGCCTCCAACGTTCCCTTTTCTGTGTTTATTAGTATCGGGAGGGCACACGCAGCTGGTTAGTGTGACGGATTTGGGTCATTACGAGCTGCTCGGTGAATCCATTGACGATGCGGCGGGTGAGGCGTTTGATAAAACGGCCAAAATGCTCGGTTTGGGGTACCCGGGCGGTCCTGCTCTATCCAAGTTGGCGCAAAGCGGCGATGCGAGCAACGTTAGTTTGCCTCGGCCCATGATGGATAGGCCTAATCTGGACTTCAGCTTCAGTGGACTAAAAACAGCCGCGATTACACGATACAAGGCCTTCAAAGGCTCTGATGAGGACCATCCGCAGTTCATGGCTGATTTGGCCGCCAGTTTTGAGCAGGCCGTGGTTGACGTGCTTATTGGAAAAAGCCAGAAGGCGTTGAAGCAAACGGGTCTGTCACGGTTAGTGATTTCAGGGGGTGTGAGTGCTAACAGTCAACTTCGTCGTGCAGCCGATGCGCTTGCCTCTGATGGAGTTGAAGTCTTCTACCCTCGACTTGAATTCTGCACAGACAATGGGGCCATGATCGCATTGGCAGGCGCTCAGCGTTTGGCGCGTGGGGAGACTTCAGAGTTAGGCGTGAAGGTACGGCCTCGTTGGCCTTTGGATAGCCTTGTATAAATTGAAGGGGCAGGTCGCTTAATTAGCGTTTGCCTATCAACGGCTCGGTTCCAGCCAGCAAGCGTTGAATATTAGCGCGGTGGGTGTAAAAAATTAGCGCACCAATGATGACGAAAACGACGGCATACGTAGTTTGACCATCAAACAGAAGGTAGGCTGGGGTTAGAACGAAAGTCAGCAGAGCTGCTAGTGATGAGCGCTTGAACGTAAGACTAAAGGCCAACCAGGTAAGCAATGCGAGTGCACCAATCGTTAAGTCTAATCCGAGTAGTGCTCCAAAGGCCGTAGCAACGCCTTTGCCTCCGCGAAAATCAAAAAATATGGGATACAAATGCCCGAGAAATGCCGCCAGCGCGGCGAGGGCAATCGTAGGTGGATGCTCTACAACCATTGATGTAATGAGCACCGGCAGAAAACCCTTTAGAGCATCGCCCACCAGAGTCAGAGCTGCGGGCAGCTTTCCGCCGACACGTAAAACGTTTGTTGCGCCTGGGTTTCCAGAGCCTTCTGTGCGGGGATCGTTGAGTCCCATTGCCTTGCAAACGACGATGGCTGCTGAAACTGAACCTGCGAGATACGCAAGAACGCCAACAATGAGTGCGGGTATGGCAAGATCAGCGCTAAACAAGAATCTGTGTCCTAGGTCATGTCAGATATCTCGGACTATATAAGAATAATGCGTTCAAAATCCAGCCTTTGATTAATCTGCCCAGCAATCTGAACTCATGAGCTCGCTTATTCAACCGGGCACTGTGGCCCAAGTGCGTCGCCAGCTTCAACGTTGGCAGCACGAGTTTGACGCGCATTCTGCGGTTTATGAGGCAACCTCTAAGCAATTGCAGGATAGGCTCGATCTTCTAGCCATTACACCGTCAAGGGTGTTGGACTTGGGGTGTCGGACGGGTTATCAACTAGACACGTTGCAGCAACGCTACCCAGATGCTCAAGTAACCGGCTGTGATTTTGTAACGAAGGCGCAAACGCCACTACCGCGAAGTTGGCCGAGTTGGTTGCGTTCGCAGCCTAAAAGCCCCAGTCGCGTTGAGTGTGATCCTCATTCGCTACCATTTGCCAGTGAGTCGCATGATCTGGTCGTGTCTAACTTATTGCTGCCGTGGTGCCATTCACCGCATCGGGTCTTTGAAGAGGTCGCTAGAATTCTCAAGCCGGGTGGGGCATTTATGTTTGTTAGTGCGGGGCCAGACACGCTAATGGAATACCGAGCCGCTTGGGCTTCAATAGATGGTTATTTGCATGAGTTCGGGTTGATCGATATGCATCATATCGGCGATTCATTGATGGCCGCAGGGTTTGCCGCCCCAGTGCTCGATAGAGATGCGTTAAATGTCGACTACCCCAGCATTGATGAGTTGCAGCATGAGTTGAGATGCATTGGTGCTGGAAATATTGCTGCGGGACGCCGGCTGGGGTTGATGTCGACTCGGGTTCGTGACCGCCTTCGAGCCTTTGTAAGTGAGCAACAACGCTTTGTTGTGTCACTAGAGTTAGTTCACGGGCATGGCTGGAAGGGTGAATTACATCCGTCCAGGAAAAACAGTGATTCCGAATTTAAAATACCCGTGGACAGCCTACGTGGGTCTTGGAGCAGTAAAATCGAGCGTTAGGAGTGATAATGCTGGCACGACATTAGCTGCAGGTAAGTTAGTGACAACCATTAGGTGCGGTTTACCGTAAATAGAAGCACGAGTACACACGTCCACCCCAGCGTTAGTGATGGATACTGACTGTGATTGAGATTCAGGCGGAGAACGGCAAGACCACTAGAGTGATTGTTAAAGGCAATCAGTCAATGAGTTGGCGCGCCAATCTCTATCTGGCCGCAAGTCTAGGTTTCATCTGTATGGGAGTCGCAGTGGCTTTGGCAACTTTCGGTTTATGGATGGTGATACCGTTCGCAGGGGCCGAAATCGCCTTAATTGTTGCTTGTCTGTATCTAACGTTGAAAAGGTTGTCCAGAAAAGAGGTAATTACGCTCAACAATGAGGCTATTCGTTTGGAGTGGGGCTACAATCAACCCGATCTCACTGTAAACTTGCCACGCCAGTTTAGTCAGTTGTCATACTACTGCTCCGATAATATTTTCGAAGTAGGAGACTTGAGCGTATCAGCGCATGGAAAACGTTACGTTCTAGGCAGTAGTCTCAACAGGGAAGAAAAAAAAGCGCTATATACAGAATTGCAGAGTGCCTTGAAAGGTTAGCCGGCAGGCTTTTCAATCGTCAAGGTATGCACGAAACAGAGTTACCGAGCTGACGCTTTGCCAACGGGCTGAGGGTTAAGTTCAATAGGTTGCGGCGCAAAGCGCGCCAATTGATTTTTTTTTAATTTTTTGGAGAGTAGTTATGACGTCTAACGTTTCTCGTTGGGCGCTTCTGTCGTTGATGCTGTTGTTGGTGCCTTTTGGTGCCTCGGCAGAATGGGGAGCGTTGAACATGCCGCAAGGCGTAACGGAGATCAGCAACGAGGTTTATACCCTCCATATGCGGATTTTCTACATTTGCTGTGCCATCGGCGCTGCAGTGTTCGGTGTCATGATCTATTCCATGTTTGCTCACCGCAAATCTAAAGGCGTCAAACCTGCGACATTCCATGAGAGCACAACCGTTGAAATAGTCTGGACTGTCGTTCCATTAGTAATCTTGATTGCTATGGCCATTCCAGCGGCGCGCGTCCTCATCAAAATGGAAGATTTCAGTGATTCTGAGATGTCCATTAAAGTCACCGCTTACCAATGGCGCTGGCAGTACGAATACATGGACAGCGGCGTCTCTTTCTACAGCCAACTAGAGCCGAGCCATAACGAAGCTCGTCAAATGGGCTCTGATGTTGACTTAGAGGCGACTTTTTCTCCTTCTAGAAAGCGTGGTGACAGCGAAGGTGGCGTCTACCTGAAAGAGGTGGACAACGAGCTAGTCATCCCTGTTGGCAAAAAGATTCGCTTCCTGCATACAGCTGCTGATGTAATCCATTCTTGGTGGGTTCCTGATTTGGCGGTTAAGAAAGATGCTATCCCTGGGTTTATCAACGAAAACTGGGCACTGATTGAAGAGCCTGGCGTATACCACGGTAAATGCGCAGAGCTATGCGGTCGTGGTCACGGGTTTATGCCTATCGTTGTCAGAGCCGTTCCTCAAGAAGAGTTCGATATCTGGGTCGCTGAAAAGCAATTGGCTATGGCATCAGTATCTGAGCAGGCCGATCGTCAGTGGGCTCATCAAGAGCTAGTGAGCGTTGGTGAGAAGGTTTACCAAGCAAACTGCATGAGCTGCCACCAGGCGGAAGGTCAAGGAATTCCAGGCATGTTCCCAGCTATCGGCGGAAGTGACGTCGCAACTGGCAGCATCGACAAGCACATCGACACCGTAATGAACGGTATCGACGGGTCAATGATGTCTCAATTTAGTGAAGTGCTGAGTGACGCCGATTTAGCAGCGGTCATTACTTTCCAGCGAAACGCTTTTGGAAACAACACAGGCGACACTCTTCAACCTTCGCACATTAAGTCGTTGCGCAACGGTGTAGACATCCGCGCTCCTGAGAGCGTTGCGTTACTGCCTGATACGAATACAACTACGGGAGTCAACTGATGAGTTCAAATGACGTCACTCACCATGCAGCCGATGATCATAACCACGATCACGGTGATGACCATGGCCATCACGGACCTGCACCGGGCTTAATGCGTTGGGTCACAACGACCAACCATAAAGACATCGGTACGTTGTACCTTTGGTTCTCTCTAGTTATGTTTTTCATCGGCGGAGCTATGGCTCTGGTTATCCGTGCTGAATTGTTCCAGCCTGGTATCCAAATCGTTGATCCGATGTTCTTCAACTCCATGACAACAATGCACGCCATTGTCATGATCTTCGGTGTGGTCATGCCGGCGTTTGTTGGCTTGGCTAACTGGATGATACCGATGATGATCGGTGCACCAGATATGGCTCTTCCAAGACTGAACAACTGGTCTTTCTGGATCATGCCTTTCGCCTTCACCATCATGCTATCCACATTGTTCATGGACAGTGGCGGCCCAGCGGGTGGTTGGACGTTGTATCCACCGTTGGTTCTGCAAATGGGCGATAGCTTTGCTTTCGTAATATTTGCTATCCATTTCTTGGGTATATCGTCTGTCATGGGCTCTATTAATATCGTTGCAACGATATTCAACATGCGCGCTCCTGGCATGACTTTCATGAAAATGCCAATGTTCGTATGGACATGGCTGATCACGGCTTACTTGCTAATTGCCACTATTCCGGTATTTGCAGGGGCTGTAACCATGTTGCTTACGGACCGTTATTTCGGCACAAGCTTTTTCAGTGCTGCTGGCGGTGGTGATCCAGTTATGTTCCAGCATATTTTCTGGTTCTTTGGTCACCCTGAAGTGTATATCTTGATTCTGCCAGCCTTTGGTATCGTCTCTTCAATCATCCCAACCTTTGCTCGTAAAGAACTGTTCGGTTATGACTCAATGGTTTACGCAACGGCATCCATCGCTTTCTTGTCGTTTATCGTTTGGGCTCACCACATGTTCACTACGGGTATGCCTTTGGCTGGTGAGCTGTTCTTTATGTTCTCAACCATGCTTATCTCGGTGCCGACCGGCGTTAAGGTGTTTAACTGGGTTGCTACCATGTGGCGTGGAGCCATGACTTTCGAAACGCCTATGCTGTTCGCTATTGGCTTCGTTATCATGTTTACTGTTGGTGGTCTGTCAGGTCTTATGCTTGCCATTACACCTGCGGATATCCAATACCACGATACCTACTTCGTTGTTGCTCACTTCCACTACGTGTTGGTCCCTGGTGCAATCTATTCACTGATGGCTGCAACGTACTACTGGTTGCCTAAGTGGACTGGCAACATGTACGACGAAAAGCTAGGAAAGATGCACTTCTGGATCTCAACTATCTTCGTAAATGTCTTGTTCTTCCCAATGCACTTTGTTGGACTAGCTGGCATGCCTCGTCGTATTCCTGACTACAGCCTGCAATTCGCTGACTGGAACATGATTGCAACTATCGGTGCATTCGGTTTCGGCTTCAGCCAACTGATGTTTGTCTACATCATCGTCAAGTGTGTTCGTGGCGGCGAGAAGGCGACAGCAGAAGTATGGGAAGGAGCTCGTGGTCTTGAGTGGACAGTTGCATCGCCTGCGCCATACCACACCTTTGAAACAGCACCGACTATCGAACCTTCAACGGTTACTCGCTAGTCGGTCGTTAGCGCAATAAAGATAAAGTCACTTTAATGAGTAATAACCCAGTAAAAAGTGCTGAAAGTAACCCTGGAGACACACCGTCTCCGGGGTTCTTCAAACGCTACCGGATACCGCTCACGTTGGGTGTCATCGCCTTGTGTCTTTATGCGGGAAGTATCTTGTACATTCTTTATGGAAGAGGGCAGGTTGCATGAGTGATTTACCGTTTGATCCCCCTCGTAAGTCCCACGCCAAAGTGGCTGGCAAGATGTTATGCCTAGCTTTTGCAATGTTTGGTTTTGGGTACTTGATGGTGCCTTTGTATGACATCATTTGTGATATCACCGGGCTAAATGGGAAAACTGGCAGGGTTTCAGTCGCTGAGGCAAACGCTACTCAAACAGAGCTGGTTGCTGAAGATCGTGAAATTATTGTTGAATTTGTGGCCAGCATCAATCAGGGCGGTTCTTGGATTTTCAAGCCCATGGAAAAAACGATGACTGTGACACCTGGCAAAATGTACCAAGCCAGCTATTACGCCGAAAACCTATCTAGCAGCCCCGTTGTAGCACAGGCAACACCGAGTGTTTCGCCCTTTGCTGCTGCTAAATATTTCAATAAAACCGAGTGTTTTTGCTTCACTCGACAAGCTTTTGAGCCAAACGGGTCAAAGGATATGCCTTTGACGTTTATTATTGACCCCGATTTGCCGATTAACGTAGACAGGGTCACTTTGTCGTACACTTTCTTCCGGTCGCCGGATCAAAGCTAAGGCAATTTTACGAATACCTTTGTGATTTATTTTTTTGACGAACAGAGCGCACAGGCGCTCAAACAGGATCAGACATGAGTACTGCTGCCACTGGCTATTACGTCCCGCACGATGCACGCTGGCCCATCGTGGGTTCCATTGGCCTGTTCATATTCTTTTTCGGATTTGCATCATGGCTAAACGATGGCGCATTCGGCAAGGAAATGTTCTTCATAGGAATGGCCATTACCATCTTCATGATGTTTGGCTGGTTCGGTTTAGTTGCCAAAGAGAGTGAGGCAGGTACGTACAGCCCGCAAGTAGATGCATCGTTCAGACTCTGCATGATGTGGTTCATCTTCTCTGAAGTCATGTTCTTCGCAGCATTCTTCGGTGCGTTGTTTTACGCTCGTACATTCTCTGGCCCATGGCTGGGTGGTTTAGGCGGCGGCGGTGCTGAAATGACCAACGCTGTACTTCATACGGGACACGACTACGTTTGGCCTAGTAATGGTCCTGGCGATGTTGGCGGTAAGTTCGTGCCTATGGGTTGGTTCGGTTTACCGCTCATCAACACCTTGCTGCTACTGTCATCTGGTGTGACATGTACGCTAGCGCATCACGCTATCCGTGCTGGACACCGTAAGCCTTTCATCCTTTGGTTGTTAGCCACCGTGACGTTGGGTTTCATCTTCATGGGTCTGCAGATTGAAGAATACATCCATGCCTATTCAGCTCTGAACTTGAAGCTGACCAGTGGCATCTACGGGTCAACGTTCTTCTTGCTAACCGGTTTCCACGGTTTCCACGTCACAATGGGCGCTGTCATATTGTTAGTCGTTGCGATTCGAGCCATGCGCAACCACTTCAGTGCTGAAAACCACTTTGCTTTCGAAGCTGCCGCTTGGTACTGGCACTTTGTAGATGTGGTCTGGTTGGGACTGTTCATCTTTGTTTACCTGTTCTAATGATTCGTTAGAACACGACAGGCACAAAAAAGGGGCGATTGATTCGCCCCTTTTTTTTGTCAAGAATTAAGTGAGTTTTCGATACCTAGACCTGAAACGAATGGTGAGTCAGTGCGTATAAAGGTCGAGTGTATCGAGTAGGCTGTACGTAGCCTTACAACGTTTACCTGATGATTAGTCGCTGGGTTGGATTGGGCGTCTGCCGCTTCCTGGTTTGGAAGGCTCTGCAGGGGCGCTAGCATCGGGCGCTTGTTGGGTTTGAACGGCCTGAGGGTCAAGAGGGCTGGGGTTAATTTCGAGTACGCCTGTTAAGCCTGCGATCAACACTACAATGATGGCTGCAACGGACAGGCCTATCCTCATGGTTAATGCGTTAACGGTGCGATTGGACTGGCCTTTGTCTTTCACAAGGAAATACAGCCCAGAGAAAAGGCTGATAATGACAAACAAGAGCAATATAAGGACAATAATTTTGACTAGTAGCATGAGGCTAGGTTACCACTATGCGTATTGGTAATCGGCAGTTTTCACCCAAGCTCTGGGCTGTGGCGTTATACCTAGCCGTGTTGTCATGCATGCTAATGCTGGGGCAATGGCAATTGGAGAGGGCTGCGCTCAAGGTCTCTTTTCAGGACGCTGTACTAACGGCCAGAGATGCTGCGGCTGTCCCAATAGGACAATTATCGGATCTAGATTCTGCGGCTGCCATGTATCAAAGAGCCTCCATTGAAGGGCGCTACGATTCGCAGAGGCAGTTCTTGTGGGACAATCGGACCCACGCATCCGTTGCAGGTTTTGAAGTCATTACACCTGTGTTGTCTAACGACGGCTATTGGGTCTTGATCAATAGAGGTTGGGTTGAGCCCGGGGCTACACGGGCGCAATTGCCCGAGGTGGGGTTACCTGAAAATGTGCTGCTTGAAGAACTCTTCATCGAAGGCTTATTGTCCCAGCCATCAAAAGGCTTTGCCAGCGGGGATGCAATCGAGACATCCGGCGATTGGCCGCGTATATTGCAGTTCTTCGATTACGAATTGCTATCGAATGTTTTAGGTGGGCCAGTTTTACCCGTTGTCGTACAAGTACAATCAGTGGATGTAAACGGCACCGACTCCAAGGTTTACACACAAAGACCTGAATGGTTGCAAGCCAATTGGCAGCCTGCTGCATCGGGTCCTGCTAAACACTATAGTTATGCCTTTCAATGGTTCGCTATGGCCTTTGCACTGACCATTATTTTTTTAGTGGTCAATACGCGCAACCTTAGCAAAGCGACGACCGATACTTAGCCTTAGCCAGTTAGACATTAAACGAGTTTTACAGACAATGAGCGATTCTAAACAGCCAGCTATGAAGAGTGAGGAAAATTATCCAGAGATAGATTTGGCTGCCCGACGTCGTTCGCGCATCAAATTGGTTCTCATCATTGCTATATTCGCAATTCCTTTGCTACTCGCCAGTGTTTATCTGCATTTAGTTCGCAGCAGTGGTGGGCAAATTGGCGATACCTCACGAGGGCAATTGATTGAGCCGGCTGTGCCGCTCACTGAATTTTCATTTGGTGAGGGTGAAGAGCTATTAAATTTAGATACGGTTCGCGGTAGCTGGACCTTACTGTACATGCCAGAAGGCGAGTGCACTGATGCCTGTGAGCTCAATCTTTATCACATGAGGCAGGTGCGACTAGCGCTGAATCATCGAATGGATCGCGTCCAAAGGGCCGTGTTGGTCGAGACGCCTACGCAACTGTCAGAGAAATTATTGTCAGAGCATCCCGGCTTAATGGTGGCAGTGGGTACCGAAGCTGAACAGGCTGCGCTACGTGATCAGGTTAGAGCCGCTGAGGCCGGCATGGATAATTTGGAAAATGCCATTTACCTGATAGACCCGTTTGGCAACATCATGTTGCGATTCCCACCAGATTTACCCCCTAAATCGATGCTTAAAGACGTAAAACACCTGTTAAAAGTATCTCGTATCGGGTAACTTTCTGCACCAGCGCTGCATTGCGCTGGATCCTTTGTCGTGCCGGAACTTCATGAAAACCACAACACAACCCAATTCTGCTGATGGTCTGCTGGCCCATACCATGCGGCACTGGCGCGACTACTTAGAGATTACTAAGCCTAAGGTAGTGCTATTGCTGGTTTTCACCGCTTTGGTGGGAATGGCACTCGCTTTGCCGCTCTGGTTACCCTTGCAGGAGACGTTTTTTGGTCTTTTGGGTATCGGCTTGGCATCAAGTTCGGCTGCAGCTATCAACCATGTGATCGATCAGCGAACTGACGCGATTATGAAACGCACGGCAAACCGGCCAATACCGCAGGGTGCTTTATCGACTCGGCAGTGTTTGGTATTTGCTGTGTTGCTAGGTGTAATTGCCATGGTTATGCTAGTTGTTCTAGTGAACCCGCTGACCGCTGTATTGACGTTTTTCTCTTTGATCGGCTATGCCATTGTGTACACGGTATATCTGAAGCGGGCAACGCCACAAAATATCGTAATCGGTGGAGCCGCCGGTGCAATGCCGCCAGTGTTGGGGTGGGCTGCCGTTACTAACGATGTCGGCGCTGGTGCGTTGTTGTTGTTTCTAATCGTCTTTATTTGGACGCCACCCCATTTTTGGGCGCTGGCCATTCATAGACGTGACGATTACGCGAAGGTCGATATTCCTATGTTGCCTGTGACTCACGGCATTCCGTTTACGCGTGTTCAAATATTTTTGTACACCGTTCTGTTGGTTATCGTCACGATTTTGCCGTATCTCATCCGGATGAGTGGGCCTCTGTATTTGGCGGGTGCGTTGATATTAGGTGCAATGTTTCTGTACCACTCTTGGAAGATGTTTGACGACACGGATACAAAGCAGCCAATGCGGACGTTCGTATTTTCCATCAACTACCTGATGTGGCTATTCGGCATCATGCTGATAGATCACTACATACCGGTAGTACGTTATTTGTTAGCGTAAGGCGATTGCGTCGTTAGTACGGAAATAACGATGTATTTCGTAGAAAAGCACGACTATTCCTGACAAAAGTTTTGGTCGACACTTGTGTAGGGCGCAAGTTTTGCTGTTCAAGCAAAACCTAGCCGATTGCATCGTATTTCTCGAATGCAAACCCCTGACGAGTTTTTAGAGGAACGTCAACTCCATGCTTTTTTATATTCTGGCTATTGCCGGTGGTTGCGTTGGCCTATATTTCGGCGGTGACTTGCTGCTCAAGGGCGCTACAACCATTGGCGCAAAGCTGGGCTGGTCTGCAGCCATCATAGGGTTTGTGTTGGTATCACTAGGTACCAGTGCCCCCGAACTGTTCGTCAGCGCTGGCGCCGCCATGCAAGGCTATGGAGACATGGCCGCGGGCAACGTTGTGGGTTCAAACGTTGTTAACCTTGCCATAGTGTTGGGATTAGGCGCCCTTATCCTACCGCTTACCATCGAGCGAGCCATCAAGATCCATCAGCTGCCATTGATGATAGGCATGACCTTGCTTGGCTATTTTTTCCTTATCGATGGGCACTTAGGGCGCTCCGAGGGTCTGATTCTACTGCTATCAGCCGTCGCTAGTGTGTTGTGGGCGATGCGTGTAGATGGCCCACCTGCGGATCTGGAAGAGGCTCTGGGTACGAGTGTCGCCGAAGCTAAAGCGCAGAGTTCCTGGATCAGTGCGTCTCAGGTCTTTGCCGGTATTATTTTGTTGATTATCGGTGCTGAAGGCCTGATCTGGGGTGGAGTCGGGCTTGCTGAAATTTTTAAGGTGCCTGATGCAGTCGTTGCCTTGACGGTTACTTCAATCGGTACGGGTTTGCCTGAAATAACAGCCACGGTATTGGCTGTTGCGAGGCGTGACACCGCTATGGCGATTGGTAACGTCGTAGGGTCAAACTTAATGAATATCGGATTAGTGTTGGGTGTCAGTGGGCTAATTGCTCCTATAAACAGCGCAGGGGTGGGAAATTTGCCACTACTGACTATGGTTGGATTAACGCTAGTACTAGCCGTGCTCTCATGGTTTCCGGGGTACATTTCTCGAATCATGGGAGGTGCCCTGCTAGCCTCTTTCGTGGTCTATACGACGTTGCTATTGCAGTGAATATTGTCGTAGTAGGCGATCACCATGGGTAGTTTGTTATGCGTCATCTGAACTACAACCATCTGCTTTATTTTTATACCGTTGCCCGCGAAGGTAGTGTGGCGAGAGCTGCAAAAGTTCTTCACTTAACGCCCCAAACTGTCAGCGGTCAAATTAAGTTGTTAGAAGAGGCGGTTGGAGAACCATTGTTCATTCGGGTGGGGCGTGGCTTAACACTGTCTGACACTGGACGCGTTGTACAAAGTTATGCCGACGAAATATTTTCTGTGGGTATGGCTCTGACACAACGTCTGTCCACCACCGCGCAGAAAAGCCCGCGTGCTTTAAGGGTGGGTGTCGTAGATTCGTTTCCTAAGTTGGTAGCCTGCCGTCTGTTGGGTGACACACTGAGCGATGAAGACCCGGCTCGATTGTCTTGCACGGAAGGTAAGTTAGAGGCATTGCTAGCCGATCTGTCAGTGCATAAATTGGATTTAATTCTCTCCGATCGTCCGGTTCCAACTGAGTTGAATGTACGTGCCTATAACCATGTATTGGGCACGAGCAATATTGCTTTTTTTGCACCGAGAAGTTGGGGTGACTCTCTAGACCAAGGTTTTCCGCATTCTTTGGCAGAGCTTCCCGTCTTGTTACCCAATGCGTCGAGCGCTTTGCGAAGAAGCTTGGATCATTGGTTCGATGAACACGAAATTACTCCCAATATAGCGGCGGAGTTTGATGACAGCGCTCTGATGAAAACGTTTGGAGAAGCAGGTCTCGGTGTATTTCCAGCGCCCGAAGTTATTGCTGATGATGTGCAGAGAAGCTTTCGAGCTGTGCAGATTGGGTCTGTGCAGGATGTCCACGAAACGTATATTGCAATTTCCCCACAGCGAAAGCTTAGGCATTCGTCTGTGCTAAAAATAGCTAAGACTGCGGAAGCTGTGTTTGCGCTGAAGTAGTTGTATAGCTGTTGTTCGTCTTATGCGGTGCGTAGCCAATTAACAGCAGGGTGGCTAGTGCAGTTCAGTGCGTTGTTCTTCTTAGTGTGTCTAAAATGCCGTCTCACACATACTCAGCATCGATATCGATTGGAAAATTCAGCGACCTAGCGATAAAGCAATATTGATGGATCTCTTGATGAATGGCATTGGCGATAGATTCGTCAGTGTTGCCTGCAAGCTCTATGGTCGGTTTTAGGGTGATGCTTATAAATCGTCCCGCACCGCTGCTAGCAATCTCCCCGATTGCGACAGGCGCATCGCTATAAGCTTGCACAATCACGTTAGCAGTGCTGGCTAGGTGCAAATACCACAACATATGGCACGCTGATACCGCACTAATTAATAAATCTTCAGGGTTCGGCAGGTCGGGGTTGCCACCGAGCAATGGGTCGTTAGAGCAGTGTATGACAGGCTTACCCGGCGTTATAACATCCCAAGTTCGTTCGTAGGCTCGGTATGCGCTGGTGCCTGTTCCAGCGTTGCCAGTCCACGTGATGGTCGATGAATATTCGTGTTGCTTAACGCTAGGCTTTAATGAACTCATGGATGACTCTGGCAGCAAGGCTCATCATCAAGACTAACTCAACTATGGCTTAAGCGGTTGCCAGCGTAGTTTGAGCACTTGCGTCAGTGTTTGAATCCGATTGCTATAGGCTTCTAAAATCTCGCTTCGTCCTTGAAGGGTGTTGCGTTGTTCTATCCACTCGCGCTGATCAGAAATAATTTCACCGGGCCACATACCCTCGTGTCCTTCTAGCCCACGAAAACTTAATACGGCCCGATACAGCTGATCTAAAAGAGCATCCGCTTGAGACAGGGTTGTATCGTCGCAAATGGTTTGTTCCACAGGTGTAAGGGTGTCCGCTGTGCACCAAGCAGGTGTAGCTGCGAAGCTGGGTGTCGACGTTTGCGTGATGAACAGCACAAGCGCTATGGGTAGGAGCTTGTGTATTCTAATCGTTGTCATGGTTCACCTCATCGTTATGCTTTTTAAGTCTGTCAGCACCGTTGTGGAAGCAAATTAAAAAGCCACCTCCGACGCGTGGTCGAAGATGGCTATGTACCTTTCTAACGATAGGCAGTTACCGATTAGGCAGCCATGAGATGCGTCTTAATTTTCTTCATAGCAGCTTTCTCGATTTGGCGAATTCGTTCTGCAGAGACACCGTATTCATCAGCGAGCTCATGCAGAGTCGATTTCTCGTCCTCTAACCAACGTCTTTGTAAAATGGTGCGGCTTCGGTCATCCAAAATTTCAAAACCCGCTGCCAACCCGTCGTGTGAGTTGTTTCTGCCGTCTTCACGTTCAAGAATCGTTGATGGGTCATCTTGATCCTGAAATAATGATTCAGACGGAGACAGACTTACGCGATCTTCGTTAGCACCTGGAGGAGCATCGAAGGCCGTGTCATGACCGTGCATGCGAGATTCCATCTCGACAACCACTTTGGCGTCGACACCTAAATCTGCAGCTACCGCATCTACTTCTTCTTGGCTAAACCAATTGAGTTGCTTTTTAGCGCTTCGCAGTTTGAAGAATAATTTGCGCTGCGATTTGGTAGTAGCAACTTTCACGATGCGCCAGTTCTTGATCACATACTCGTGAATTTCAGCTCGGATCCAATGGACAGCGAAAGAAATCAGGCGCACACCGACATCAGGGTCAAAGCGCTTAACGGCCTTCATTAGGCCGATGTTGCCTTCTTGTACTAGGTCTGCCATGGGCAGGCCGTAGCCTTTATAGGTACGGGCAATATGCACAACAAATCGGAGTTGAGACATAACCAGCTGGCGAGCCGCATCGAGATCTTCGTTGTTGCGTAAACGCCGCGCGAGATCCTGCTCTTGCTCAACGCTAAGAAGATTGATGTTGGCAATTTTTGCCAGGTAGCTATTCAGGTCATCGGTGATGACAGGAATAGGCATAGAATTTTTATTGACAGTCAGGGCGTTACTCATAATATTTCTCCAACAACAGTCGGGACAGCTGTATTTTAGCACTCACCACATGAGAGTGCTAATTAGCGGCAAAGTTCCGCTCAAATTTAGCTGTTTTTGACAAATAAATTGCCAATAGAGATAAATAAATAATTATAAAATACAATACGTTACATTGATATTATGTATTTGATATACGAGATGTTAACTGTTGTGAAGGTCGGTACAGACTGCTAACGGCACCGACAATCCCTAATAAAAATGAGACACAGATCACACTAATTATCTGAGTAAAACTGGGCATTAGCAGTTGAAATGAACTTTGGTATAGCGATGAAAGCTCATGTGCCGGCTCGCGTATGGCGTAAAAAGCCATAAGCGCAATAATGCAGGCCATCAACCCACCTAGTAGGCCGTATAACGCACCGGTATAGATAATGGGCCTATTCATAAAGCCGCTTGAAGCGCCCAGTAGGTTCGCCACTTCCATTTCACTACGCCTTCGTAACAGCTCAAGCCTTATTGTATTGCCGATGACCAGCAGCGCCGTCAAGGTTAGAAACCCTGCCAATAAGCCTCCGACAAGCTGTATTAGCGAGACCACTGCATGGAGTCGCTTAACCCACCTGAGATCCATTTGCACTCTAGCTACGCCTGCCTGATTGCGTAAATCGTTAACGAGGCTTTCGAATCGCTCGGGGCTGACCGTATTGCTGTCAGGGAAAACCATAATTGCGCCAGGTAGTGGGTTTCTGCCCAAGACGTCAATGGCGTCGCCTATGTCACTATTCTCTTGGAACAATGCTAGGGCTTCATCGCGTGAAATAAAGCGAGTAGAGCGGATACCGAGTTTGCCCTGCCAACTTTGCGCCATTTCAGCGCCTTGTAAATCGCTGACCTCGGTGTGTAAGTAGGCTGTCAGGCTTTCGCCCTCCAAATTACGCATGCCCAGTTGCTGCAATGCATTGCCAGCAAACAGCAATATCACGGGCAGTGCCAGTGTGATACCCAGAACTAGCAGGGTGATCATGCTGGCGACTTTGTAGCGTTTGAATTGCCTGAGGCTTTGCGCTAACGCATAGCCTCGCTTGGTATAGGTCCAACGCGATCCAACTGCCTTTCTAGTAGACGGGTTCAGCTCATGTCTGGATTCAGTGGGTGAATTCATGGTGTGTCAGCGTTGTGAGGCGAAATTTAGACAGGCTTGTTAGTACGACGCCTAACGCCAGTCGGGCGGTGTTGGTTGAAGCCGTCAATTGTCGAGTTTGCTGATTGAAGCAAACGGCCTTGCTTGATAACAAGGCGGGGAAAGTCGAATGTGTTGAGCAGGCCTTCATCATGAGTTGCAATAAGCACGGTTACGCCTGAGTTATTGAACTGCATTAAGAGTTGCATGATTTCGGCGCTGATATCGGCATCAAGGTTGCCGGTGGGCTCGTCTGCCAGTAATATTTTTGGTCGGGCGACTACCGCGCGCGCAATGCCCACCCGTTGTTGCTCACCCCCTGATAAGGCCATGGGGTCATCTGCACCACGATTGGACAATCCCACTTTATTTAAAGCGGCATTGACGCGCTTTTGAATATCTGAATATTTGTAGCCGCCAATGATCAACGGAAACGCGATGTTGTCAAAAACATTGCGATCGTTGAGCAGCTGGTTGTCCTGAAAAATGATCCCCATTTGCTTGCGTAAGGCTGGCTCCTGACGACGACTCAGAGTGGAGTAGCTGATGTTGCTGACCTTGATTTCACCGCTGGTGGGTTTCTCAAGGCGCGCAATGAGCTTCAATAATGAGCTCTTGCCCGCACCCGAATGCCCCGTTAGGTAGGTGAAAGAGCCGGGCTCGAGTGAAAAAGACACATCTTGCAAGGCGAAACGATCTGCCTGGTATTCAAGACTCACTCGATCAAACGAAATCATGAGGTAGCGACCAACGCATTGACATAGCGCTCGGCTTCAAACACTTCAAGATCAGCGACTTGTTCGCCAACACCGATGAACCGGATAGGCAGGCCCAATTTATCGGCAATGGCGAAAATCACGCCGCCTTTAGCCGTGCCGTCGAGTTTTGTCACCACCATGCCAGTCAACTGCATAGCGTCGTGAAATTGCTGCGCCTGATTGAGTGCATTTTGGCCGGTTCCGCCATCTAGGACAATCAGTGTCTCGTGAGGGGCCGTTGGGTCCACTTTGCCCATAACGCGTTTGACCTTCTGCAGTTCTTCCATCAGATTGTTTTGTGTGTGGAGTCTGCCTGCGGTATCAGCAATGAGTACATCAATACCCCGCGCTTTCGCGGATTGCACGGCGTCAAAGATGACAGAGGCTGAGTCTGAACCTGTGCTTTGGGCTACCACGGGTACATTATTGCGATCGCCCCACGCCTGTAGCTGTTCAACAGCGGCTGCTCGGAAGGTGTCGCCAGCTGCCAACATGACCGATTTACCACCGTCCTGCAGCTGTTTGGCTAGCTTGCCAATGGTTGTGGTTTTGCCAGAGCCATTTACACCAACCACCAAGATAACGAAAGGTGAATCGCTGTCGGGTATTTCTAGCGGTTGTTCAACTGGCAGGAGTAGGGAGGTGAGTTCTTTTTGAAGTGCCAAACGTAGCGCTTCGGAATCGCCGACTTCTGAACGGCTCACTTGCTGATTCAGTGACTTCATGACGCGCGACGTGGCATCAATGCCGACATCTGCCATGATTAGCTGGCTCTCCAACTCCTCCAGTAAGTCTGCATTGATGGGCTTGTTGCCCAGCATGAAGTCCAGCAGATTGTCTCGGAATCGTGAGCGAGTGCGCGTCAGCTTTTTTTCAAGCGGTGCTGCGGCCTCTGGCGCCTCGGCGCGCTCTGATTTCTGCCGTTTGAGAAAACTAAAAATTCCCATTGATTATTTCGTGGCTTCTTATTAATTGTTACTAATGATAGTGGGGACAGAGGGTGCTCGCGCCGGTATCATTAAATGATTGTCTTTGGACAGCATCCTAACATCGTGACGCCGCCTTCAAACCCTAGTCGAAACCCCCGTCAGAGCAAGTCTACTGGACAAGTCCGTATTGTTTCGGGCCAATGGCGTGGTAGAAAATTAACTGTGCCTGATGTCCCAGGGCTCCGTCCTACAGGAGATAGGGTGCGTGAGACCTTATTCAACTGGTTGCAGGCAGATATCGCAGGCAGTCATTGTCTTGATTTGTTTGCCGGCACAGGAGCGTTAGGCTTTGAGTCCTTGTCCAGATTTGCCGCTAGCGTGACATTCGTCGAGCCGGACTCGCGTGCTTTTTCGCACATCCAAGCCACGTTAGGTCAACTTGAGCATTCAGCACCAGTGATTAAGGGCACAGCAGAAGCTTTTTTGGGCCGCAATGAGCAAGCCTTTGACATCGTATTTGTTGACCCACCCTTTGATGCTGCCTGCCAATTAGAAATCATGTCGGCATTGCGCCCGCAGCACGTGGCCGATGGAGCTTTAGTCTATATGGAAGCTCCAAGTCGCCAGGCATTCGACGATGAATGGCCGCCGGGTTTTCAGTTGCATCGCGAAAAACAGTTTGGCGACGTATCTGCTCGTCTGTTTCGTGTCAGTCAAGACAGCTAGTACTAGGGTGAATTCGGTAACAGTTTTGCGGATCATGCTGCCGGTGTGTTGCGCGGCGCGATCTTTTGCCCCAAACTCAACGTTCGTCTTTCTTGGGACACGTTAATGCGCGTCACCGCCATATATCCAGGTACGTTCGATCCCATGACAGTGGGTCATATGGACGTGGCCAAACGTGCGAGCAGCATGTTTGACGACGTTATCGTAGCGGTTGCCGCCAGTACGGCTAAAAACCCGTTCTTCTCGCTTGAAGAGCGAGTCAGCATGGCGACAGATATTTTGTCCGATTTGGACAACGTCACTGTGCAGTCGTTTGATGGCTTGTTGGTTGAGTACGCAGCAAAAGCGGGCAGTAAAGTTATTGTCAGAGGGCTGCGCGCAATTTCGGACTTCGAATATGAAGTTCAGATTGCCGGCGTCAACCGACATCTTGCGCCAGACATCGAAACGGTGTTTATTGCGGCGTCACAGGAGTACACCTTCCTGTCATCTAGCATCGTTCGTGAAATAGCCCGATTGCATGGAGATGTCAGTGAGTTTGTGCATCCTCTTGTTATTGATGCGTTTGCGCATCACCATAAGCGCGAAGTTACACAGGATAGTTAATTGTGGCGTTGTTAATTACAGACGAATGCATCAACTGTGATGTTTGCGAGCCCGAGTGTCCTAACGACGCCATCTACATGGGTGAGGAAATCTATGAAATTCACCCTCATCTGTGTACCGAGTGTGTGGGTCATCATGACGAATCGCAGTGCGTAGTGGTCTGCCCGGTTGAGTGCATAATTCTCGACGCAGACAATATTGAAACCAACGGCGAGCTGAGACTCAAGTACGAGACGCTCATGAAAAACGCCCCTACCCAGTGACAAAACCTTTGGATCTTTTTTCGTTCGGTACCCTTATGGATACCGATCTGCTCCCACTCGTGTGTGAACAAGCAGTTGATACGCTCATCCTTGAACCTGCATTCGTCTCTGATCATTCCAGACGTTGGGTCATTGATGATCACTACCCTGTGCTTGTACCGGAGGCAGGTCGAGACACGCATGGGCTCATTATCAGAGGCCTGAGCGCTGTTGCGCTGGAAAGAATTATATTCTTCGAAGGTGAGGAATTTGAACTTCAACCTCTAGATGTGCAACTTAGCGATGGGCGTACAGAGCATGTCCAATTTTTCAGTGACACTCATCGGAAAGAAATTAGTGACTCCGAGTGGTCCTTGGAAGATTGGCAGCAGTCTACGAAAGCAGACACTCTTGAGCGAGTTGCGCGCTATATGCAGTGCTTTGGAAAAATGACTCGAGCTGAAGCTGATGCTTATTGGTAGGTGTTACTGGCCAATGACTAGCGTTGGCACTGTGTACAGTAAAACGTTGATCGTTGCCCTAACGTTTTTTGACTGATGGGTGTTTCGCACACGCGGCAGGGCTCTAACGCTCGACCATAGACCTGTAATTGCTGGGCAAAATAGCCTGGATTGCCGTCGCTGTTTACAAAGTCCCTGAGGGTTGTACCGCCTTGGTTTATGGAGCGTTGCAAAACCAGTTTTATTGTCTGAGTTAACTCTTCCGTTTCTTTCTTTGTGATTCTTTTCGCTGCTCGGCCCGGTCTAATGCCAGCCATAAAAAGTGATTCGCTTGCGTAGATGTTGCCTACGCCGACAACGACTTCGCTATTCATGATCAAATTCTTAATGGCTACTTGTCGGTTGCGTGTGGCTTTGAATAAGTGACTGGCATCAAAGTCATCTGAAAGGGGTTCAGGTCCAAGCTTTGCGAGTAGCTTGTGCGTTGGTTCATCACACGCTTGCCAAAGCAGGCAGCCAAAACGCCTAGGATCATGTAAGCGGAGTACTCGACCTGTGTCTATTTGCAGTTCCACATGGTCGTGTTTGCGCAGTTCTTCTGTCGGCTCACAGAGCCTTAAGCTGCCAGACATGCCCAAGTGCACGATAGCGGTTCCAGCCGATATATTAATCAGCAAGTACTTTCCGCGACGTCCAACCGATAACACGGTGGCATTTTTCAGCGCATGAATGGTGCTGGGAATAGGCCATCGAAGACTTGCGTTGTGAATACGTACATCGTCAATTTTGTTGCCCACCAAGTGCGGCTCGATACCGAGCCGAGTGGTTTCAACTTCAGGTAGCTCAGGCATAAACTGCTCGGTGATATTCGATGCTGCAAAAAGAGTGCAGGTGTTTCAGCCAGATCACGGTGTAGGCAACGCATCATTGCTGACTACGTACGCGCAGTGAGCATCACTGTGCAACACAGCACTAAAAGCGTCGTACACATTCACTCTCAGTTGGCCGTTTTTTGACGGGCTTTCATAGGCAAGGGTGTAGGTTTGTCTTAACTCAGGCTCATCATCTTTCATTGGCCAGCTAATGACTTGATTGGCGCTGAGTGTCTGCCATTGCATAATGTGATCGGCGATATCCACAGCTGCACCGTCTGCTTGTTGAATGCTGAGTGATGTCATTGCATCGGGGAATACGATTAAGTGTGCAAAGGCGGACGTGCCGCCTTGTAGTAGCGATAGTATCCATTCAGGCGCAAATTCAATACGATCGTTACGTTGTATGTAGCGGCGTTCACCGGATAAATCCGTGTTGCCTATGTGCAAGGTTGTGTCATTAAGACTAACGGTTGCCAGTGGCTCAATTAGACCTGCTGCGAGTAAGTCAACTTCTGCTGCTGCGTAGCTGTGGCTAGCTGGTTTTTGTAACGATGAGAATGCTTGCATTCTTTGTGGGTTAACGTCCGCTAAGCAAGGTTCTTGTATTTGCCACTGTGAATCAATGAGTGCCAAACGCATATCGGCAAAGCCTGGCCGTTGTATGCCAATGGCATGTAAAGATTGACTACTGTCTTCTTGTATATCGCCGGTTAGGTGATCCTGTCTATCAGACCATTGTAAAAATACAATGAGACCAACAAGACTAACCAGGAGCACACTGCCAGCTGCAATAGTGCGTTGTGTTTGTTTATGTCGTGATCTCATATCACTATTTACGAGTGCGCCATCTAACCATGCCTGCAACAATCAGTAGCAGCAGCGGTATACCTGCAAGGTAGAGACTACTGATAACAATGATGGATCTATTGTCCAGTGTTAGTGCTGTATCAGGCGCTGATTGAGTGACAAAATCTAAGGCGCTCGACTCACCTGTGAGCCAAAGCATTAAGGCTTCTGTAAATGCTTGGTTGTCACCGTTGTCTATGAATTGAGACGCTGCAAAATCGGCGTCACCGATGACGGCAATGCGCTGTTTAGTGTGAGGGTACTCTCGCTCAATAGTGACGCCGAGTAGTAAGGGGCCAGCAAGTTCTTGAGTGTCTTCATCAAAGGCTACCGCACCGGCTAATGTTCCAAGTTCCGTCCAGCTTTCACTTTCTGTTTGCAATAGCGGTATCAGGGTTTGTCCGGCTAAAGGTGTGACTGCCAATGCAGATGCTTGGGGAAGCAACAATGGGTTGTTGAGTACCGCGTTGACAGGGTGGTCTGGAAACCGCGTCAGCAACACAAAGCTTTGGGATTCAGCTAGGACAGCTTGACTGGCGGTGTCTATGACGGTGCCAGGCAGTGTGTCCACGCCTAAATAATCTGATAGGAATTGCAAGTTTGGCCCAACCGCAGACGTATCGCTTTGCTCGCTTAACCAGAGTAAGTTTCCGCCGCGAGACAAGTAGGTGTTCAGGCTGGCTATTTCTCCTGGAAAATACGGACGTCTAGGGGCTGCGATAACAACAAGATCAATATCATCACCCAGCACCGGCTCACTGACCAAGCTGTGCTCACGACTCACTAGGCCAATCTCATTCAACCGATTGGCGACGGTGCTCCAATCGTGGTTAGTTAATTCGGTTGGGCTGCGTTCTTCATGACCGTTTATAAAGGCGATAGATCTGTCTTCATCGCGATGAAGCTGGCGCAGGCTGTTAGTCAAACTGCGTTCTGATAAATTCTTTAGACGTGTTTCCCTGCCACCGCTTCGAAGTATTAACGTGCCGCCTGTTTCAGCCTTAAGCTTGCGAACCGCTGCTGGGTCTGTCTCAGGGTTAATAAACTGGAGGTTGATATCGTCTTTAACCCCTTGCAGCCGGCTAACCAACGTTTCTATTGCGTTGCGTTGCTGTGCGTCTGGCCCAATGATGGCAATGATAGTGACGGGCGTTTCAATCGAGGTTAAAACGCTTTGAGTGCTAACGCTTAAGCTATGTCGACTGTTGGCTGTCAGGTCGAGTGCCGTTGTGTACCGCTGGCTTAACCATCCGAAACACAGCGTTATGCCGACTAATAACAGGGACAACACCCTATGCGTGCGGGGAGCTCTCACCTTATTGCCCCGTATGCCGCATGGAGTCGATTTTTATTATGCTCAAACCGAGAAACAGCCCCGTGGCTAGCAGAAAAAAGGCGATATCACGAGTTTGTATATAGCCTTGAAAGAATCCGCGCAAATGATTAGGAATAGAAAGCTCTCTAATAAACTGGATGGGTAAAGAGGCGAAATTAGCGCTGCCCAGTAACCAAGAAAAAAGCAGCAATGCAATGCTGGCGACGATGGCAATAAGGCTGTGCTGAGTCAGTGTGGAGAAATAAACACCACAGGCAGTGCAGGTTGCTGTGCATAGCATGAGTCCCAGTGTTGCAGAGAGCAGTAAGGGTAAATCAATATCGACAAAGGCTTTCATGATGAGCAGCATGCCTGCACAAAGCAAGATGAGTAGGGTCAGTGCTGCGAATATACCGATAAATTTACCCAGCACTAACGAGCTTGCGCTGACAGGGGATGATTGCCAAAGTGCGAACGTTTGTTGTCGGTATTCGTCGCTAAAGCTACGCATAGCGAAAAGTGGCGCCACCAGAGTAAAAGCCAATGCAAGAGGTTCTAGGTAGCGCACACTCATGAAGCCTGTGAGCCCAATAGGGTGATCTTGAGCTGCCAATGCGCTTTGCAAGCTAAGAAAAGATTCAAGTTGTTTTAGAAACAAAAACCCGAATAGAGCTGCGAGTAAGGCTGCCATTACCCACGTGTGAGCGCTGCGAAATAAGCGTCTGCTTTCAAGTCCCGCTATCGTGGCAATCACCGGATGGCTCCTTGGAAAATGTGCTCAAGGTTTTCACCATCTGAAGCTTGATCGGTAACCAGCTTACCTTCGTGAATTATCGCTACTCTATTACAAATGGCTTGGGCTTCACTGAGCAGGTGCGTAGACAATATAACGGCAGATGTTTGAGCGATGGTAGCGATCAGTGTGCGCATGCTATCCAGCTGTTGTGGATCTAAGCCGTTACTAGGCTCATCTAGTAGAAGTAGAGCTGGTTGATGAATCATTGCCTGAGCAAGTCCTACCCGCTGCTTGTAGCCTTTGGATAGTGTGCCAATACGCTTTTGGTTGACGTCACCAAGCATGCATTGTTCGGTGACTAGCGATTGTTGTAGGCTCAGTCGATTGGATCGAAGACCTCTGATTTTGCCTGCAAGCGTTAAATACTCGTGCACACGTAAGTCGTCATAAACCGGTGGCTGATCGGGCAGATAACCCAGTTGTGCTCGTGCTTGCAGTGGTTGGTCATGCATCGAGAATCCGTTAATGGAAACTGAGCCTGAGTCAGGCACTAAGACGCCGCTAAGCATGCGTAAGGTGGTTGTTTTGCCCGCGCCGTTTAAACCGAGCAGTCCGAGCACCTCACCACGTCGCATTTGCAGTGTGACGTCTGATACGGATGCGCTCTCACTTAACCGACGACAGAGCGAATCGGCATTGAGTGCAAAGTTGTTGGTTTCGATGGTGTTGTCGAGCACAGCGGCCATGTGGGGCTCAAATTTGAAGTTAAATCACGATCAGTATTTAAGAGTATAGAGCAGCCCAAGACAGGTCTCGAAGTTTGCGCAAGCATTCCGTCTGCATTGCCACAAAAAGCTGTCCTTTGTGTATGGTATCTGTTGAATACACAACCGTTATAGGGTGGTTAGTTTGTTTCTTCTAGGATTTTGGGATGTCTCTGCATGGGGTCTGGTTTTATGGACAGCTGTCAGCTGCCATATCACCTTGTTATCAGTCACTGTCTTCTTGCATAGGAGTCAGGCCCACAGATCAGTAGATTTACACCCGGTGTTGCAGCACTTTTTTAGATTTTGGCTTTGGATGACTACCGGCATGATCACCAAAGAGTGGGTATCCGTGCATCGAAAGCATCATGCTCGTTGCGAAGGTCCGGAAGATCCGCACAGCCCGCAGGTTTATGGCATTCGAAAAGTGTTGTTGGAGGGGGCGGAGCTATACCGGGAGGCCACCGCTGATAAACAGATCACTGAGCAGTTTGGTCGCGGTACGCCAGATGATTGGCTGGAACGTAACTTGTACTCCCGCTACAACGTCTTGGGCGTAACAATATTAGCAATAGTTGAATTTGCTCTGTTTGGTCTGGCAGGTATTGCCGTTTTCGCGATCCAAATGCTGTGCATTCCAGTACTCGCTGCTGGAGTGATTAACGGGTTAGCGCATTTTTGGGGTTATCGTAATTTTGAAACAGACGATGCGGCAACCAACATCACGCCCATAGCAGCCATTATTTGCGGCGAAGAGCTACACAACAACCATCACGCTTATCCGTCTTCGGCTCGATTTTCCTTGCGCCGTTGGGAGTTCGATCTGGGTTGGGTTTACATTCGTGTTTTCAGTGCGCTAAAACTTGCAAAGGTTCGGCGAGTTGCGCCACGGCCCAGATTCGATGCCTCTAAAACGGTAATGGATATCGATACCGTTAAGGCCATCATATCCAGTCGCTTGCACGTTATGGAAAGTTACGCGCGTAAAGTGGTTCGGCCAGTTCATGCAAAAGAGCTAAAAGTGTCTTCTGAGCATCGACAGACGCTGCGTGAGGCTGCACGAGATTTACTTAAGGTGGATCATTTACTGGATGATTCTGGCCGATCTAGAGTGGCGGCAGCGCTTGCGACCAGTGAAAGCCTGAATACGGTGTACGAGTTGCAGAACCAGTTACAAGACATTTGGAAGAAGGCCGGCGCTAGCCAAGAGGCCTTGTTAGCCTCGCTACAGGACTGGTGTAATCATGCTGAAGCGACGGGCATTGAATGCCTTGAGGAATTTGCGGCTAGGTTGCGCGGCTACGAATTAAAGCCGTTTAACGGCTAGCGTGCTCACCCCACGCTTGCGTGGGGTGTTTCATTTGTGCATAAAAAAGCCTGAACTAGTCAGGCTTTTTTTACAGCTTCGAACTAAAGAGAGCCAGAATTACTTAATTTTGGCTTCTTTGTACATGACGTGCTTGCGAACAACTGGATCGAATTTCTTCATTTCCAGCTTGCTAGTCATGGTTCGTTTGTTTTTGGACGTCGTGTAGAAATGTCCTGTGCCTGCTGAAGACACGAGTTTGATTTTATCTCGCATGATTCTTATTCCGTATTAGGGGAGCAGTAAACTTGCTGCTACTTAAACTTTTTCACCGCGAGCACGCAGCTCGCCGAGGACAACATCAATGCCGCGCTTATCAATGATGCGCATTCCGTTTGAGGAAACACGTAATGAAATGAAACGCTTTTCTGCCGCAACCCAAAAACGATGGGTATGAAGATTAGGCAAAAAGCGACGTCTACGCCGATTCTTGGCGTGCGACACATTGTTACCTGACATTGGGCTCTTGCCGGTGACCTGGCACACTCTGGACATGCGAAACTACTCCGAATTAGGACTTGTACAACGTTTAGCCTGCGAAGTGTAGCGAATTCCTAGCCAAGGCTCAAGTCGTTATCACCACAATTTTCAACTAACCGCAATCTGGAGCTCAAAATGGACCGCATTTTCATCACAGGACTATCAATAAGTACCATTATTGGTATCTACGATTGGGAGCGAACCACTCGGCAACGTGTGGTAATCGACCTAGAAATGTCTGCTGATATCGCCACCGCAGCCAAGGCTGAGGACGTGGACAGCACGTTAAACTATAAAACATTGTCCGATACACTGACAAACTATATAGAAAACAGTGAGTTCCAACTTATCGAGACCATGGCATCGAAAATTTGCGAGATTATTACTCAAGATTTCGGTGTTGCGTGGGTCAAGCTGACGTTGCACAAGCCAGATGCATTGGCAGGGGATACCGACGTGGGTGTGATCATTGAGCGCGGTGTTCGCACGGATGCGTAAATCGGCTGAAGATTCTCTGCCTAAACCCTCTGAGGAGGCTTTGGAGCACAGCCTTGCGCTTCAAACTCTCATAAAAGCTCGGTGCGATGACAATGGTGGGCGACTCTCGTTTGCTGATTTCATGTCCATGGCGCTGTACCAACCCGGTATGGGGTACTACATGGCGGGTTCAGCTAAGTTCGGTGCCGAAGGAGACTTCTTTACCGCGCCGGAGCTGACTCCACTGTTTGGAGCCACTCTGGCGAATCAGGTGCGAGAAGTCTTGAGTCATACCGGCGGCGGTGTGCTTGAGCTAGGTGCGGGCAGTGGCAAGTTGGCCGCAGGTTTGTTGGAATCCCTGACCGATGATTTGCTTGATTACACGATCCTCGAGCCCAGCGCAGAGCTGCAACAGCGTCAACGCATCGAGTTGGAAGCGAGGCTCACCCATGAGCAATTTGCGCAAGTTACGTGGTTGAGCACACTGCCTGAGGCCTTTACTGGCGTCATCATCGCTAATGAGGTGATGGATGCCTTGTCTGTGGAGCGATTTCGGGTGAACACAGAGTTGCAGCAAATAGGCGTGAATTCGCAGGGTGAAGAGCAACTGGCCAATGCGCCTGAAGCCTTGGCAGCGGCGGTTGCGGCCATTGAGAAAGATCTTGGGCGCCCACTGGGCCTAGGCTACCAATCAGAGGTCTGCTTATTGCTTAAGCCATGGTTAGCAAGTTTGGCTGAAACCTTGAGTCGAGGCGTAATTTTGCTGGCCGATTATGGGTATCCCAGGCAAGAGTATTATTCAGAGGAGCGTCACGAGGGCACGTTGGCTTGTTATTACCGACATCGGATGCATGACGAGCCTTATCTGTGGCCAGGATTGCAGGACATAACCGCCCATGTGGACTTTACTGCGGTGGTTGAGTCAGCCAGTGAGCATGAGCTGGAGCTTCTGGGTTATGCGTCGCAGTCAGCTTTTTTGTTGGATAATGGCTTGCTAAATTTGATGGACGTGCAGCAGCAACAGGTGCAGAGCGAGTCCGCGCGAATTGAGCTCTCAAGAGTGGTAAAGACACTAACGCTGCCAGGTGAAATGGGTGAGAGATTTCAAGTAATGGCATTGGGTAAGCACTATGATCACGCCTTGCAGGGTTTCCACACGCAAGATCTTTCATACCGGTTGTAGCTAACGCGCTAAGCGCACAGGACTGACAGGCTTAATAAAATGGAATTAACACACATAATCTGGCTGGCGCTAGTGCAAGGGCTTACTGAGTTCTTGCCTGTGTCCAGTTCAGCGCATTTAATTCTAGTGCCCAAGTTGCTGCAATGGCCTGATCAAGGTTTGGCATTTGATGTGGCCGTGCATCTAGGCACGTTGGTCGCGGTGGTTGCCTACTTCCGTCGAGATATCGTGACGTTATTCCTGGCCTGGATTGCCTCCATGACACAACGAAAAATGACTCCAGAGGCTCGTCTTGCCTGGGGCGTCATTTTGGGTACCATTCCAGCAGGCTTGGTGGGATTAGCCTTCAAGGACGTCATTGAAGTTCATTTAAGATCACCACTGGTCATTGCCGCCACAACCATTATCTTTGGTTTGTTGTTGTGGCTGGCAGATCATCGCAGCAAACTAGCGCGCGATGAGTACTCGTTAAGCTGGCAAGACTTCTTGGTTATCGGTGGCGCACAAGCCATGGCACTGATTCCGGGTACATCACGATCAGGTATCACCATTACAGCGGCGCTTTTACTGGGTTTAACGCGCGAAGCTGCTGCGCGTTATTCCTTCCTGCTGTCCATACCCATTATTGTTTTGTCTGGTTTGGGTGTGACCAAAGACCTCGTTGAGAGTCCTTTGCCTGTTGAATGGGCAACATTGACGCTAGGTACAGCAATCGCTGCGGTTAGTGCGTTTGTTTGCATCCACTATTTTCTAGCGTTCATTAACAAAATGGGCATGACGCCATTTGTTATCTATCGCTTATTGCTTGGCGTGCTGTTGCTGTGGCTCTTCTTATAAAGCAGCGGCAAACTAATCACCCCACTAAATTGTGGGTATTGCCAATGTAAACTCAGCTCCGCCCAATCCATGGACTGAGTCGTTGGCTCTGATGGTTACAACGCTCAGGCCTTTGGGTAGCGTCAATGTGAGTGAGCGAGTAAAGGGTTGTTCGTTATCATGGGGGTGAGCCAATTCGCGGCTCCCTAATACCTGTCCTTCGGCATCTAGAACATCCCAGCGGTCAGCGTAGTGCTCCCAGCCGGCGTCTGCATGTTTAACGGTCGCATCAATTCTGAACCGATCTTGACCTAAGTGTGTGATGCTAGCGTCCAACACATCTGCCTCGCCTGCTCGTACGTAGTTCATAGTTATAATAAGCAATGCGGCACACGCGGCAGAAACAAGTTTCAAGAGGTTGTTTCGCGTTGTGGGTGTTCGATCAATGTTGGTTGGCATATCGGTCACTCGGTTGGGTGATTAAGTTCAGGTGAAAATCGCTGATGTTAAATTCGCTCTACTCGTATTAGGTTATGACAAGAAATCTCATGGGTGATTCCCGTGTAGTGGGACCTGTAATGCAATTCTCACTGCTCATTGTGCCGCTCGTCATGAACGGCTTCTTTATGGTCTATTCCCTGACAGGTTGGATTATCTCTGGTCGGGATAAGCTAAATTGGTCTCTAGAGGCTGAAACAGTCGGTGTTTGGGTGCTCTCTGGTCTGTTTATATTTTGTGTGCCAGTCGTCGCTTACACCTACTGGCGGGGCGGGAATCGCTGGCATCCGCTGGTTGTGTCCAGTGTCGGCCATATTATCGTAGCCTTACTGCTCACATTATCGATTTTTATCACAGTTCGTTTGTAAATCGCTCTTCAGATGGGAGTGTGTTGATCCGTTAACGTCGGTCAGGGAAACCTAATCAGGTATTTCCAGGTAAACGGATCCGCCATGAAGCTTGAGTTCAGTACCAAAGGCATGCTCAGTATGCAACACCTCTCATACAAGCGTGTGTGGCTTGCGATAGGAGCGTTGATGCTCAGTGCAGTGGTGTACGCGTCAGTGAACAGCGTGCCTCAAGCTTTTCGAACAATCATGATGCAAGACAAGCTGGCGCACACCTTGGCCTACGCATCGCTCATGATGGTGTTTGCACAAATATTCCGTCATGATTTGACGCGGCTGCTGCTCGTAGTTGGGCTGTCAGTTTTTGGTCTGTGTATGGAGTTCGTGCAAGGTATGGTGCCGTCCCGGCAGTTTGATTACCTGGATATGGCCGCTAATACTGGAGGTGTCGTGTTTGCGTGGGCCATAACCTATACGTGGTGCGGGAATCTAGCGGTCAATGCCGAGCGGCTTTATGATCGACTCAGTGCTCTGAACCTTTTTCCGATGCAAAGCACCTAATGTTTCAATAGCTGCCTATTGGAGCAATAGAAACACGTAAATCTTCGCCTTTATGATGAGCTGTCAATATAATGTCCGAGCCGAGTTGGCACTAACGCGATTACGCTATTCCAAGCTGTGGCTCGCGCTGGGTGTGTTGTTTGCCTTAGTGGTTGTCGTCGCGTCCGTCATTGATTTAAAACCTGTCGGCGATGTCTTAATCCAGGATAAGTTGATGCACCTGCTGGTCTACGGTTTCCTCATGGGCTGGTTTTCTCAAATCTACCCATCGAACGTTGCGCGCCTTTTATTAGCTATTGCGCTAATAGCCTTGGGCATAGGCATGGAGTTTATGCAAGGTTTAGTGGTTTTTAGGCAATTTGAAACGATGGATATGTTTGCAAATGCCCTCGGTGTTTTGATTGCATGGGGTTTATCGTATACGTGGATGGGTAAAATACTGTTTTGGTTTGAAAAACTCTTCAAAGGGTAAATTTACGCACCGAACCAAATTGACACAGTGAAGTCCGAGGCATTACCGGTTGCTTTGATATGACGGATCATGAATTACACAGTAGCGCAGCGTTTTAAATCACTTTCCGTAGCCTTTGTACTGCTTAGCGTTTATCTTGCGAGTAGCTTTGCATCTGCGCAGGTGCTGCAATTTCCCCGAGGGGAATTCCCACTAACGAACTTTAAAAAGTCATCGGTGGCGATAGAAGAGATTCTTACTGGTGGCCCTCCGCGCGATGGCATTCCCGCCATCGATTCGCCAAAATTTGTGAGCGCCGACGTAGCGTCAGAGTGGCTAGAGGATCAAGAGCCTGTTGTGGCCTTGATTATGGAAGGCATGGCGCGAGCCTATCCACTACAAATATTGATGTATCACGAAATAGTGAACGATGAGGTGGGAGGTGTTCCTGTGGCCGTCACGTTTTGCCCTTTGTGTAATACATCAATCGTGTTTGAGCGAGCGCTTGTTCAAGACGGTAAAACTCTCGTTCTGGATTTTGGTACGACTGGTAGGCTTAGGAAAAGCGACCTTGTTATGTATGACCGACAAAGCGAAACGTGGTGGCAGCAGTTTAGCGGTAAAGGCATTATTGGTGATCTCACGCACGTAGAGTTGGGCAGAGTGCCGTCGCAAATCATTAGTTTTGCACAGTTTAAAATGGCTTACCCGCAAGGCTCAGTACTGTCTCAAGAAACTGGATTTAAAAGGCCCTATGGCAATAACCCTTACCGCGGTTACGATGCCATCGATAATAATCCGTTTCTATTTCGCGGTGATGTCGACCCAAGATTGCCCGCTATGGAGCGCGTGTTGAGTATCCGGGCAGGCGGCAAAACACAACTGTTGCCATTAAGTGGTTTAGCCAAAAACCCGGTTGTTAACTTGAGTATTGATGACAATCCGTCTGTTGTACTGGCAGCTACCACTGCAGCCTCAGCATTGGATGCTGGAAAAATTTCAGAGTCTAGACAAGTTCCGGCCGCCGCAGCTTATCTTGCAACAGTCGATGGTCAGTCGTTAACGTTTGAGTTGCGAGGTGAGGTAGTTGTCGATCAGCAAACATCCAGTGAGTGGAATGCGTTTGGCTTTAGTACCCAAGGTGAGTTGGCAGGTACACAGCTTCAACAACTCGATGACGGAGTGCACTTTGCGTTTGCTTGGTTAGCTTTTGATCCAGATGCCACGATCATAAATCTGAGTGACTAATAGTGTGTTGCTATGGGGTTAAGCTGATTCAGGAAAATCTTGATCCTTACGCCAGCGTTTCATTGTTACCACCCGAGCGTGCGTAATTTCTTCTGCAATATTGGCTTTGTTTTCTACCTGCTGAGCGATGCTAGCGGTATCAATTTGCCGAAACTCTGCGGCGGCATTTCGTAGAATGTCCGCTTGTGGATAAGCGTCATTTTCATGGCCCAAACGACCTCGCGCATCGGCTGTGCATAGCAGTAAAAACTGCTCGAATCGGTCAGGCTTTCTGATGACATCGAGGCTTTGCAGGAGCTTGACCAATGTGCTGGCATTTAGCTCTCGAATACGATGACAGTGTGTGTGGTAACGAGCACTTATGACGGCTAAGTCTGTCGTCTTTTTAGGTACACGAATACGTTGGCAAAGTGCCGCTGTTATTTTTTTACCTCTCTCCTCATGTCCGTGGTGAGACGGTAAGATATCTTTTGGAGTCGTCGCTTTGCCTAGGTCATGACATAACGCTGCAAACCGCACATCGGCGGTCGTGCTCAGTAGGGCGCTCTGCGTTAAAGTCATCATGGTGTGCAAGCCAGCATCAATCTCTGGGTGCCATTTTGCAGTTTGAGGTATGCCGAACAAAGCGTCTACCTCGGGCAAGATACGTGCAAGTGCGGTGCATGATTTTAAGGTGTCAAAGAAAGCGGTAGGAGTATGAGCCGTCAGTGCAGCGTGTGTTTCCTGCCAAACGCGCTCAGCGACTAAATTATCTACCTCGCCATCAAACACCATAGACTGCATTAGCGCCATTGTGTCGTCAGCGACGGTGAAGCCTAAGTGAACGAGGCGCGCCATAAATCGAGCCACGCGCAGCACGCGAACAGGATCTTCAATGAAGGCGTTGGATACATGGCGTAATACCCTGTTGTCTAAATCTTGTTTGCCGTTATAAGGGTCAATGAGTTCGCCCGTATCGGTCTGTGCCATGGCATTGATAGTTAAATCCCGTCGGCTTAAATCCTCTTCCAGCGTGACTGATGAGTCTGTCTTGAATTCAAAACCATGGTACCCAGGGCCGGTTTTCCGTTCAACACGTGCAAGTGCGTATTCTTCGTGTGTTTTCGGGTGGAGGAATACGGGGAAATCTTTTCCAACCGATTTATAGCCGTCGGCAAGCATAGCTGCAGGCGTACTTCCGACCACAACCCAGTCGCGGTCGATGACCGGTATATTTAATAGTTTGTCGCGTACAGCGCCGCCCACCAAGTAGTGTTTCATGAGATCGTGTTGGGATGCTTGAGCATGGCTGAATGTTACACTGATGAGTACGTGCTAAGGATTATTGTCAACGTTGCGAATGAAAAGCTATCTGTTCCAAGTGCCCGCAGTTGCTGGCAGCATCCGTTTATGCCGTCGCATAAGTCACTGTGTTAGCAGCCCCTCTAGATATCTAAGGCGAATGTTGGTGGTGTTGAGCGTCTTAATGCTTGGAGGCTGCAGCACCATTAGTTACTACTCACAGGCGGTGGGTGGTCATCTGAAACTAATGAGTCAACGTCAATCCATTGATGAACTTCTCGCTGACGAAAATACTGACCCTGACTTGCGTTACAAGTTACAAACATTAATCGATGCTCGGCGGTTTGCCATTGTCGATTTAGCACTACCGGCTAACGAGAGTTATAGCACTTACGTGGATACAGGTCGTGGTGCACTCACCTGGAACGTTGTCGCCACCTCAGAGTTTTCGATGACCGCTAACACGTGGTGTTTTCCAGTGGCAGGATGTGTCAACTATCGCGGATACTTTGATCGAGAGCATGCAGAAGAGTTTGCTGCCTCCTTAGCTGAGCAATCGTATGATGTGACTATTGGTGGTGCTGCAGCTTATTCGACGCTGGGTTGGTTCGACGACCCGGTATACGACACCATGCTTAGAGGCGGTGACACTAGCTACGTAGGCACCTTGTTCCATGAGCTTGCTCACCAGCTGTTGTACGTTAAAGACGACAGTAACTTCAATGAAGCGTTCGCCTCTTTTGTTGAACAAGAGGGTGTACGAATTTGGTTGGAAAGTCGCCAGCAGAGTGAGCGTATCGAGGATTACGAAGCGACGATTAAAAGAGCCTCTGATTTTGGTGATTTACTGAAAAACACTCGCGGCTCACTAGTCGATTTGTACGCGCAAGAATTGCCCGATGAGGTAAAACGTGCGAAAAAAGAGGCTATATTCGCGACCATGCTTGAAGACTACGAGCTTCTTAAGACCAGTGAGTGGGATGGCTACGCCGGATACGATGGTTGGTTTCGACGTGGGCTAAACAATGCCCGCCTAATGGCTGTGGCCACCTATCGCCAGTATGTACCCGCATTTGGGGCCATGTATGAAGAGGCCGGTCGAGAGCTTGAGAGCTTTTATGCGCTTGCCGCTGAGGTTGGCGCATTGCCTGCCGAGAAGCGGCAGGCAAAAATGAGTAGCTACACGGATGCAGCCGCCGCTCAATAATTTAACGACGAGCAGCTGCACGCCTTTTTTGCAGTCTGCCTGACCAATCAGCAGTACCGATGTACTGGGGCACGACTGCATCGAGTGATGTGGGTTGTCTAACCGTACCTTCTGAGCAAACGCTATCAGTTTGTAACGACAGGTAGTTGTCACGTGAAAAAGGCTTGCCGGGTACAAACTCCATAACGCGAGCCTGAAGTTTCGAAGCCCAATCGGGTAATCCGATTATGCGGCTGGAAATTTCTGCGGTATCAGCGGTGTATTGAACCAATTCGCGCAGGGTGAAATCTTCGGGCCCGCATAATTCATAGGCAGCACCGATAGCGCCTGGGTCGTCGATGGAGTTAATCATGACATCGCACACGTCGCCAATATAGACCGGCGCTAATTTCGCATCAGGAACAGCCAGCGGGAAGATGGGCAGTGCGCGCAGCAGTCCAGCGAAGCGATTGAAAAAGGCATCGTGCTTGCCAAAAATCACTGAGGGTCTGAACATTGTCCATTGAATGCTGGCGTGTGCATCGTGAAGCTTTTGTTCAGCCATACCCTTGGTTTTTAAGTATTGACTGGAGCCCCCGTCAGCATTGGCATTTAGCGCACTCATGTGTAGGTAGCGAGTGATGCCGTTGACTTTACAGGCCGTGAGTACCTTGTCAGTCAAGTCGCTGTGCGCGCTTGCAAAGCTACTCTCGGAGGCATTTGCACCTTCGTTGAGAATGCCGACTAAGTTGATCACAACGCTTGAGCCTGCGAGTGCATCGTTCAGCGCTTGCGCATCATGAACGTTCACTTCTAGCACTTGGACATTAATGATGGTTTTTAGCGCTCGTACGCGCTGGGCTCGGCGAGTTAATACGACCACTTCGTCGAAAATTTCGGCAAGTCGGTAAGTGAGCTGTGATCCGACAAAACCGGATCCACCTAAAATCGTTACGCGTCTGGTAGACATCTCGAGAAAGGAACTCCTGATTGGTCTTATATTAAATAGGGCAATGGCCTATTTTGCCCCAAACTGCCCCTGAGTGGCAGGTTTCAAGGATTGAGCCAATAGGAATGTCCCATTTGGCGCATCTAGCCATCATGAAAAAATTTGTGGGCCCGCAAATATTACTGGTTGGCGCTCTGCATGGACTATGTTCATAGTGTTGAATCCCGCCGTCTACCCGCGAATTACGGTCACCGCTTATGTCAGCACTCCCAGAATTTGAAGATCACGCCAAGCAAACGGTCAAAACGACCACTTGCTATATGTGCGCATGCCGTTGTGGCATCAAAGTCACATTAGAAGGTAACGAAATTCGCTTTATCCAAGGTAATCCCAAGCACCCAGTTAATAAAGGTGTGCTGTGTGCCAAAGGTAATGCCGGCATCATGAAGCAGAAGTCACCTGCAAAGCTGACTCAGCCTCTTGTCAGAAAAGCGGGTACCGAGCGTGGTGATGGCGAATTCGAACCCATTTCCTGGGACAAAGCGCTTACGTTGCTCACTGAGCGGTTGAGAAAAATTCGTGCCACTGACCCTAAGCGTCTAGCGTTCTTTACAGGTCGCGATCAGATGCAAGCCCTGACGGGTTTCTGGGCGTCTCAATTCGGCACTATCAACTGGGCGGCTCACGGCGGGTTTTGTTCCGTGAATATGGCGGCTGGTGGCTTGTACATGACGGGCCAATCTTTTTGGGAATTTGGCGACCCGGATTGGGATAACGCTAAATACTTCATGCTTTGGGGTGTCGCGGAAGATCACGCCTCCAATCCGATCAAAATCGGGCTGGAAAAGCTCAAGCGTCGTGGTGCTAAATTTGTAGCCATCAATCCTGTGCGTACCGGCTATCAGGCTATTGCAGATGAATGGATTGGTATTCGTCCAGGCACCGATGGGTTGTTGGCACTCTCGTTTGCCCATGTCTTGTTGAAGAATGAGCAATTCGATTGGGAATTTCTGACTAATTATACGAACTCAACGCAGTTGGTTATTCATGCGCCGGGTACGTCAAAGCACGGCTTATTGCTCAGAGACGAAGAGGGCGAGCTGCAAATTTGGAATCAGGCGACAGACAGTGTGGCCTCTTGGAATGCCTCCAGTCACGATGATGAAATCAAACCTGCACTTTTTGGCGAATTTCTAACCCCAGGCGCTAAGGGCGGTATTACCGATGGCGTTGCTGATTGCACGCAGGTAAAAACAGTCATGACGCACCTGGCTGAAAAGTATTTAAGTGAAGAGTACGCGCCAGAGAACGTTGCCGAAAGAGTCGGGGTTGATGCGGAAACTATTGAACGCTTAGCGTTGGAAATGGCTCACGTTGCCTTTAAAGAAACCATCACCATTGAGACACCGTGGACGGATTGGACCGGACGCCGTCATGAACGTTTTATTGGCCGACCTGTGGCTATGCATGCTATGCGTGGTATCTCAGCTCACTCTAACGGCTTTCAAACGTGCCGTTCTATACATCTATTTCAGGTGATGTTGGGTGCCGTTGATTGCCCGGGGTCGCATTTGGCGAAACCGCCATTTCCTAAGCACGTTGCACCACCGATAAAACCTGCGAAGGCTATGGCTCCGGATACCCCTTTATCTTCGCCGCCATTAGGTTTCCCGATGTCGCCTGAAGATCTAGTCGTTGATGCGAATGGCGAGCCACTGCGTATCGATAAAGCGTATTCCTGGGAGGCACCTATTGCTAACCACGGCATGATGCACATGGTGATCAACAATGCGGTTAAAGGTGATCCATACCCGATAGACACGCTCATTTTGTTCATGGCGAATATGTCTTGGAACTCCAGCATGAACACAGCCGAAGTTCAGGACATGCTTCGGGAAAAAGACGAGCACGGTGATTACAAACTGCCGTTTATCGTAACCAGTGATGCCTTTCACTCAGAGATGGTTAACTACTCTGACTTGGTGTTGCCTGATACAACGTATCTCGAACGCTTCGACACGATATCGATGCTTGATCGTCCTATCTCAGAACCGCATGCAGCCTGTGACTCTATTCGTCAGCCCGTGATTGATTTGGACCGAGATGTCCGCCCTTGGCAGGAAGTTCTTGTCGATATTGGAACGCGACTGAAGTTTCCAGCATTAACTGATGCAGACGGTGGCGCTAAGTTTGCGGACTACAAAGATTTCATCACCAACTGGGAAAAAGCACCGGGTATTGGTTTCTTGGCTGGTTGGCGCGGTAAGGATGGCGATGAGCATATGGTCGGTGCGCCTAATCCTGATCAATGGCAAGCCTATCAAGACAACGACTGCTTTTTTGAGCACAAGCTTCCTCCTGAACAGCGCTACTATCGTTTCGCTAACAAGGATTATCTTGAGTGGGCTAAGAGCGTTGGATTCAACGCACATGCAGGTCCTATAACGATCGAACTGTACTCTGAAGTGCTGCAAAAATTTAGATTGGCAGGGCAGGGTTTATATGACGGACCACAACCGAACAACGACACTGATCGTCAACGTTTGATTGACTACTTTGATCCTATGCCTGATTGGTACGTCCCTCTTGAAGAGCAGCGTATTGACAACGAAAAGTACAAGTTTCATGCAGTCAATCAACGTCCCATGCACATGTACCATTCTTGGGATTCCCAAAACGCTTGGTTACGCCAGATCATGGCGCAAAACTATATGTACATTAATAGGCAGCGTGGATTGAGTCTGGGTATCGACGATCTAGATTGGATTTGGGTGGAAAGCCATCACGGTAAAATTCGCTGTCAGGCCAAATTGATGGAAGGATGTAATCCGGATACGGTGTGGACGTGGAATGCTATCGGCAAGCAAAGTGGTGCGTGGGGCTTATCAGATAAAGCACCAGAATCGACTAAAGGCTTTCTGATGAACCATCTGATTTCTGAGTTGCTGCCATCTAAAGATGGTGAGCGAGGATTAACCAACTCTGATCCTGTTACGGGCCAAGCCGCTTGGTACGATCTGAAGGTTGATATCTACAAAGCTGAAGAGGGTGAGACGGGTGTTTACCCAGAGTTTAAACATATTAAGCGACTCCCTGATATGGCTGAATCACCGACTGTGTTGCGCTACCACACTCATACTCCAGTTAACTTGGAGCGTTCAATGGAAGACGCGTTGACCCGCGGACACCTACCTACCGGAGACAAGCCATGAAGCTTGGACTAGTCATAGATCTTGACACCTGTGTGGGTTGCCATGCGTGTGCAGTTGCTTGTAAACAGTGGAATACATCCGGTACCACGGGGCCGTTAACGGATTACGACCCGTACGGTGAAAACCCAGCAGGTGTTTGGTTTAACCGAATTCGCTCTTACGAAGTTGACGATTACCCAAACAACAAGACAGTGAATACGCCGATGTCTTGCATGCATTGTGATGATGCTGCTTGCGTAACGGTTTGTCCAACAGGGGCTTCGTACAAGCGTGAAGAAGACGGCATTGTTTTAGTCGATCAATCGAAGTGCATGGGTTGTAATTTGTGTGCGTGGGCCTGCCCTTACGGTGCTCGTGAGCTAGACGAAGATTCCGGTGTCATGAAAAAATGCACACTGTGTGTCGATAGAATTTATGACGAAGCCTTACCCGTGGAAGAGCGACAACCGGCTTGCGTTATGACCTGTCCTACCAGTGCCCGCTTTTTTGGTGACTTTGACGATCCAAATTCGGAAGTAAGCACACTGGTTCGAGAGCGTAGCGGTTACGCGATGATGCCTGAAGTCGGCTACAACCCCGTTAATAAGTATTTGCCACCGCGTCAGCGACCTAAAGCACCGACTATTGAGAAAAAGGAAGCTGCAACGGGCCAAACATTAATTGGCAAATGGATGAAGCGTCAGAAAGATGCTTTCAACGATTTTGGTAAGGGAGCCCGCTAATGCATCCGGCTTTGTCTGTCATATTTTTTACCGTTACAGCTGGTGCTGGTTACGGTGTCCTGTTTCTGCTTGGAATTAGTCGGCTAACCGGCTTAACTCCAGAAGCAAGCCCTGACCAAGCTACGGTTATGGGGCTGGTCGGCTTGGCGTTAGTTACCGCTGGCTTGATCTCCTCCACATTCCATCTGGCTAACCCCAAAAATGCGTGGCGATCCTTTGTTCGTTTTCGTACCTCTTGGTTGTCCCGAGAAGCAGTATTTGCTGTGTTGTTTTACCCGCTTTGCCTGATTTGGTTGGCGTGTGATTGGTTTATGGGGAATACGGCATTAACGGTTGTTTTAGGTTTGTTAACCGCTCTGTTTTGTGTCGTTATTCTGGTTTGTACCGGCATGATCTACGCGCAGCTTAAAACGATCCGACAATGGCATACCGCTTTAACGCCGGTAAATTTTGTGTTGTTAGGGTTGCTACTGGGTGCTTTGATCCTAGGCTTTATGCTAGCGTCACAAAACCTTCCCCTTAGCCGTTTAGTGAGCGTGGCGTTAGGGCTGGTTATTATTTCGGCATTGGCTAAGGTTATTTATTTCTACTGGATTGGCCAGCCTGCAGGCCCTACGATTAATACCGCTCTAGGTTTTACACGGGCAACGGTTCGCTTGCTGGATGTTGGAAATAGCAGCGATACGTTCCACAACAAAGAGTTTGGTTATCAGGTCGATAAAGTGAAGCTTATTTGGCTACGCGCAATCAGCCTAACGTTAATGGCTGTATTGCCTCTGTTGCTCATTAGTGGGGTTTTTGGTCCGGTTGGAAGCATCGCTTTACTCATCGCTGTGCTCAGTGCTTACGCCGGTGTTTTTGTTGAACGTTGGTTGTTCTTTGCGGAAGCCCGCCATGTTGTTAATCTGTACCACGGATTTCAACGAACCTAACGGACAATGGCGACTCAACTATCAGTTAATCTTAATGCGATTGCACAACTTCGCAATCGGCGCGATCTACCGTGGCCTAGTGTCACGGGGATTGGGCGTATAGCACTGATTAATGGCGCTCATGGCTTAACGGTGCACCCGCGCCCTGATCAACGGCACACTCGATTTACCGATGTGGCTGAACTTCGGGCGTTGATAGATGATGAATTCCCACGCTGTGAATTCAACGTCGAAGGCTATCCGACCGAAGATTTTCTAAAACTCGTTGAGAAAAATCGGCCTGAGCAAGTCACCTTAGTGCCAGATGATCCGGCTCAAGCTACCTCAGATCACGGCTGGGACTTCCATTCACACCACAATATGTTGGCACCTATCGTCGATAGGTTGAAGCAGGCAGGCATGCGAGTGTCGCTATTTGCCGATGCAGATGCAGAGCAGGTGAAGTGGGCCAGTGAGACCGGTTGCGATCGCATTGAGCTGTACACGGGCCCCTACGGTGGCACTTATGCCGACCCGGACGCCATGCGAGTGGAGTTAGAGAAATTAGGCGCGACAGCAGACGCAGCTCTAGCCGCTGGTATGGCGGTGAATGCGGGTCATGACTTAACCGTTGCGAATTTACCTCCATTAGTAGAGAGAATCGACAATTTAGCCGAAGTGTCTATTGGGCATGGACTTACCGCTGATGCGGTGGAGTTTGGAATGGCTACAACGGTTAAGCGGTTTTTGGACGCCTGCGCGGGTTGAGGGAACCTCTGGCATTGCCGTAGACTCGTAAAGGTAATATATGAGCGCGTGATGCCTGGCTGTAGTGCAGGTGTTGCCTGTTTTTTATGGTCGTAAACCTTGCCGGAGATACTATGTTTAAAAAAGTCATAGCCTTAGTCTGTTTATCCTTTCTCGCATCTCCCGCATTTGCGGCCAGCGAACGCTTCTCTCTGGATAAGGCTCACACCACGGTGGCATTCTTAGTTGAGCATGTAGGGTTTGCCAAAACCTTGGGATATTTTTCGGACGTGTCTGGCTCGTTTAGCTACGATGCAGAAACCGGTGTTGTCTCTGATGTTCAAATCGTTGTTGAAACGGCGTCTGTACAAAGCGATAACAAAGCTCGTGACAAGCATCTTCGTAAGGCTGATTTTCTTAACGTTAAGAAGCACCCTAAGATGACATTCACAGCTGCGAGCGCAATGGTTGATGATCAAGGTAATGCGAATATTGAAGGCGAGCTGCAGTTGTTAGGCGAAACACAGCCGTTGACGCTTACCGCCACACTGAACAAATCTGACAAATACCCGTTTGGCCATAAAAAACTAACGCTAGGTATTTCAGCTAGAGCGTCGCTTCAACGCAGTGCTTATGGCATGGACTACGGTGTAGCAAACGGCCTGGTGGGTGACGAAATCGATTTAATTATTGAAGTAGAAGCTAATCAAGACAAGTAGAATCTAGTGTTCAAAGCGCAAAGGTATTTCTTTGCGCAGTACTGGTCGCAGGCGGATGACTAGATGATCTATCACTCTTGAGCAATATGACGAACGGGTCGCGATGGCTACGATTAATACTCGTTATCGTCGTGCTACTGGTTGTTGTTTGGCTGGTGGATATCGAACGCACATGGGCGATTTTGAAAGGCGCTGACGTTCGATGGTTAGGGTTCGCGTTTTTGGTCGTTCAACTGCAAATGGTTTTGTCCGCTTACCGGTGGCAACAAACCGCGCATCGTTTAGCTCAGCCGCTACGCCTTCAACGAGCCATCAGTGAGTATTACTTAGCAACACTTGCTAACTTGAGTCTACCCGGTGGTGTTGGTGGAGACGCTGCACGTGTGTATCGTAATCGCGATAGCCGTGGGTGGGAGCCAGCTGTTATGAGCGTCACACTTGAGCGACTGGCGGGTCAGGTTGCCTTAATAGCCGTGACGTTTACAGGGTGGCTTCTCTGGCCCGTGTTCTCAGAACAACAAGCACCTGCTAGCGTGTTGCACATCTTGATGCTGGTCGCTTTTATTATTGTTGCGGCCGTAGGCTCGTTGTTCGCGCTAGCGTCTGTATCGTCGCGAGTTCACCGATTTACGCGCAATATTGGCCCGGCAATTAGAGTGGTGTGGATAACGGATTACCAATGGGTGTTGCAAACGCTGCTGAGCCTAGCCATCGTTGCCACGTATATAGCGGTGTTTGCAATCGGCGCTAAGTCTTTGGCTCAGCCGATTCCAACGATAGCGTTAGTGACTATCGTGCCAGTGGTTCTGCTGAGCATGGTACTTCCTGTATCCATAGGCGGTTGGGGAGTTCGAGAGCTGACAGCCGCGGCGTTATGGCCGGTCATTGGTTTATCTGCCGAAGCCGGTACTGCGACCAGCATTGTTTATGGTTTGGTGTCTATGTTGTCTGTATTGCCAGGTGCCATGGTGTGCGTGTTTTTCATGTCGCGCACTGACGCTGATGAAGTCACGTCGTAGGAGGGCTGTCGGTAGAGCCATATAATATCAATTAAGAAGGAGTAGGCTAAACACACGAGTGCAACTCCGCCAACAATAGCCGAAGCCACACCATCGATCAGTGGCGATAACATTAGGCACAGTGCACCCAGTTGGATGACGCAGATTACTTTTCTGCGCATTGACGGAAACAATGAAGCTCTAAGGGGGGCTAGAAACCAGCTGCATACGACAAAGACATAACGCATGAGTCCTAGTCCTAGAACCCAAAGGCCGGTTTCATTCGTACGCCACAATATAAGGGCTATGACCAAGGCTAGGAAGGCGTCGACTTCCATGTCAAAACGCGCTCCAAAACTCGACATAAGCTTTTCACGACGTGCAAGATAGCCGTCGACACCATCAAGTGCGATAAGCAGCGTTACGCAGAGTGAGACTGCCCACAATGCGGTTGTCGTCGTCGCTAGAGATGCATTCAGGACATCGGGTATAAGAACTAAGCCTGCCAGTAACGAAGCGCCTGCGCCGCGTACGCTGGTCAGCAAGTTCGCAGACCCAAAGGCTGAATGGCCATGATGTGCAAGTCCTCGCCAAAGCACAATAAGCATCCCAATCCAAGTGGCTAAAATTGCAACTAGGAAAGATCTATCAAGGCTAAAACTTACGTAGAAACTAATGGCGAGTAAAAATAGTCCAACTGTGACAAGCGCCAAGGCGGAGCGAGCCTGTTTGGACAATGTTGTATAGTCGTCGCGAGATATGTGCGGCGGTTTTTGTCGGTCAGTCGTGGTGTTCGTCACAAGATGTCTCTTGGCAAATGTACCCTGTGGGGTGTTGTACGCAATTTGTTTTCCGTTTAGTTTATTGTGCCTAACTGGTTCACCCTTAACTACAAAATTAATCATACGCGCTGTGGTATCCGATATCCCCCTATCTGTTGAACTCAGTAACCGAGCTGTTGACGATGCTTGGGCTTTGCTTTTGGCTGCCAGAGATCTTATCGATGCCGCTGGCGTGACAACACCCTTTGGACTTCACTTCGATGTCACGAATGGTGTTGCTGTCCAATTAAGCGAGTTTGATGAGAAGGCTGTGCTTCGGCTCGACAGCCTTAACCATTGGATCTACCCTGACACGCTAGACCCGCAAGTCAAAGCTTTGTTCGATTTGTACCTGCCGTTTCTGTCAGTAAACATCGGGAAATCTCTGCTTATTGGACACTTGGGGCAGAGTATCGACGCCCAAATTGCAACCAAAACGGGAGACGCCTTTTTTGTAACAGGGCCTGAGAATCGTAAGCATCTGCATCGAATGCGAGCGTTGGCAGATGCGGTTGTTGTAGGTGTCGAAACAGTGATAACCGATGACCCCCAGTTGACCACTCGAGAGGTTGATGGACCGCACCCCGTACGCGTGGTCATCGATCCTTCCGCCAGAATGCCGGATACGATTGGTCTATTTACTGACAAGGTTGCTCCAACATGGCAACTGCATGGGTGTGACGCCGTGCCTTGTGATGTTGATGAGAGTGGCTTGGTTAAACGAGTTTATGTACCGTTAGAAAATGGACGCATGAAAATGTCGGACATTGTCGCGGCATTAGCCGAACGCGGTTTGCATCGATTGTTTATTGAGGGCGGTGGTGTGACAGTG
>CALKLO010000038.1 GCA_937991945.1 uncultured Granulosicoccus sp. | reverse complement strand
TTTGATGTGGACGGTATCGATCCCGAATCCATTACAATGGACTATGAGAATTCGTATACCTCTTCGCTATATCACGGTCTTTGGTGTTTCCGCACTCATTGCAGTGGCTGTTGGCATTGTTTTTTTCTTAGGTTTTTTCAGCGCCGCGAAAAATACCCGCCATTTGATGAGCGAGCAAGCTAACGGCATGATCAGCTCCATGGAGCGTGATATTTCGTTGTGGTTTCGCCCTGTTGATAGCCAAGCTGCATGGATTGCTCAGCATGTTGCAGGCAATCCAGAGGCAGCTTCTGATTTCGAACAGCTTGATTCATTCATGCTGGGGGCATTGGCTGCTACGAGCCAAGTCGCAGGCATAGCGCTCGTGTCGCCTGAGGGTTTGGTTCGGCGCTGGACGCGTGCAACTGGCGTTGCCATTACCGAGGATTGGTCCTCTCGAGCAGAGATCAAATTGTGGATTGAAGACGGCAAACAGCGCGTCGAGGCCTCATGGGTAGAGCCGTTTTTTACAGACACTCTTGATAAGACAATATTGCTGCACGATTTACCGATTCACGACTCAAACGGAGAGCTGCTTGCCATTCTGGCTCAAGTTGTTCCAGTAGAAGAGCTATCGAGTCACGTGGTCGATTTGTCGCCGCGTGAGGGCATGACGCCTTTCATCCTATACGGTGATGATCAAGTTCTCGCGCACCCTCTTTTGATCAAGGCGGCTAAGAGTAACGGTACTGCCTACATACCATTGACTGCATTGACGGATATCGACGATGAAATACTAAAACGCATTTGGTCGCCAGACGATGAAGATCTTTTCTTTCTTGACGGCGATGATAACGTTAAAACAAGTGGTGTTTTCATAGAGGAGCATGAGCGTTACTTTATTTATGTTTATAAAAAAATCGAAAACTATGGCTCCATACCTTGGGTCGTAGGCGCGCATCTCAATACAGACATTTATGGTGGAGCTGAAAGCAAGCGTCTTATGCAAGCCCTGGTAGGCAGCATTGTAGTGTTGTTGGCCGCTATTGCAGGTGCAATATTATTAGGCCGTTACATTACCCGACCTGTTACGGCTATCGCTAATGCAGCACGACTGGTTGAGGCCAATAAGCTTGCAGAGGTACCCCATTTGAAACCCAGTCGCATGCTGGAATTGGACGATGCAGCACGCTCGTTCAACCAGATGTTGGTTGATCTTCGTGAACGCAACTTAATTCGCCAAACGCTGGGACAGTTCGTGCCGGAGGAGGTGGCTCGTACGTTGTTGTCCGAAGGCGGCACTCTACAATCTGAAAAATCGCAGGCAACGCTTCTCTATTCGGACATAGAAGGATTTACGGCGTTAACCGAATCATTGGGCGCCACAAAAGTGGTTGCGATCCTGAATGACTATTTTTCGGTGATGGTTGAGGTGCTAGAAAAGTATCAGGGCGTTGTTACTCAGTTTCATGGCGATGCCATTCTTGCCACATTTAATGTACCCATTGGCAATCCTGAGCATGCTAGGAATGCCATCATGGCAGCCACTGAAATGTTGGAAACAATAAAGAATCAACAATTCTGTGATCACCCTTTAAGCGTACGTATTGGTATTGACAGTGGTCCGGTGGTGGCAGGTGCCGTGGGTGCTGCTGGTAGGCTTAGTTATACCGTTTACGGAAATTCGGTAAATTTAGCAGCCCGTTTAGAAAGCCTTAATAAGGAATTCGACACCTGCCTGCTTGTCTCTGAAAACACGGCACGGCTTGCTGGGAATGGTGTTGATTTACGGGTTGTGGGTGAGACTTCAATACGCGGACAGGCGGAGACCATAAAGGTTTATACCAATGGTAAAGAGTTGCCAGCTACTTTGCAGGTGCCCACTTAAGCTTGCTGTAACAGCCGTGAAATAACCAGCTTATGGCACCGAATTGCTCAGTCTCGTTGGTATAGGGGCTGACATATTCCATGTATCCGTCATCGGAATGATGTTGATTAAACGTTACACCTGTATGTTGGATAAGCACGGCTAAAATCACCTGATACGCTTGAATGCGCTTTTAGGTTAGCAGGTTATTGAATAAGGTATGTAATGATATGCTTAAGTATTGTGGAATAAACCCAGATAGAAAAAATTCAGGTGACAACATTGGACATCACGCTATACCACTCGCCAGGTGCATGCTCAATGGCTACCTATATCTCACTGTGTGAGGCAGGTGCTGAGTTTGATATTAAGATTATTAGTTTGAAAAATAATGATCAATCAGACCCTGAGTATGCGGCGCTGAATCCTAAGAAAAAAGTACCGTACTTAGTGGTAAATGGGAGAGGGCTGAGCGAAAATATTGCTATACAAGCATGGATAGCAGAAACGTTTCCCGCAGCGAACTTAATGCCTGCTGACCCTTGGGATTCTAAAAGGGCTTTATCGTATATGGGTTGGTTTGGCGCGGGTATACATCCAAACTTAACGCGTCATTTTAAGCCGGTTAAGTTTTGTTCCGATGTTAATTCACACGATGACATAAAACAGAAGGCTAGGGCCATGTATATGGAGCAGCTAGCATTGATTGAAGCTGAGTTAGCGGGTAAAACGTGGTTCTTCGATCACTATACGGTCTGCGACTCTTACTTCTTTTGGATATATGAGCGCGCGGTGGTGGAAGGTTTCGATTTAACAGCTTTCGAGTACTGTACTGCTCACAGTGTTCGCATGAGAGAGCGCGAAAGTGTGCAGAGGGTTCTTGCACATACAGCTAGCTAAACTATCGGTGCATCAAGAATTGGCGTATATCGTCATTGTTAGCGGGCTGTGCGCCACGTGTGAAATCACTTTTGATTGTCGTGGTGTGTGTATCAGCTTGAGCTCTACCCATGTTTGCCGACTTACCACGCACGAGAACGCGTGCTGACGATGAGCGAGAGGCGCTTTTGAGCGGGGTACTAGTTCGTTTACTCTGGATCAAAGCGAGGCTCCAATATTCATGAACAATGCGTGGTTATCAGACGTTAGCGATTGTTGATTATTCTCAACGGCTGCTAACAATGACTATAACCGTCGTAGGCGGTAGTGCTTTGGTAATACTACCGAGTACGATGGGTAAGCTGGAACGCTAGCGGTATTCGTTTTTAAAGGTTCACGATTACCGCTGTGACGTATTTATCATTCAACGGCAAAGTACTGCCAATCGCTCCATTGCGAGAACGCTGAAGTGCTACTCGCTGCTCGCAAGCGCCAGCGATTTTCACCAGTACGCGCTGCATCGGTTTTGATGTATTGGCAGGTGCCTGAGTTACAAACACTGGAGGCATTAATCGCCTCGTCATAACCTGTGATGTTGCCGTTGTGTTGTATTTCTATGGCGTAACGCGATGCGCCGCTAACGGGTTGCCATTGGTACTCGTGAGCAGCGGTGGTAGAGTCCAGTGGTGATGCAGGTTCTGGAGTCGCTGGAATGACTGAGTCAGTACTGGCGCCTTCATCCACTGAAAACTCAACCCATGGTGTCCATGCAGTAGTGCCTATTGCATTGCCAGCTTTCAATCGCCAGCGATTATCACCGGGTTGAGCGGCATCGGATTTTGTATAGATACATAGACCGTCAGTGCACAAAGAGTCAGCGCCAATCATCATTGCGTAGCCCCTGATCTCCCCGTTGTGCTGTATCTCAATAGAGTAGTTGGTGGCTCCTAGGGAAGGCGACCAACGAAAATCTACACCAAGATCATAGTCATCTCTGAGCGGTGTAATGAATGTGGGTAATTCAGGAATTTCGTTCACCGGCAATTCAGGCTCGGGTTCCACCACTATTGGGGGAGCATCACTATCTACAGTAAATTCAGCCCAAGCACTCCAATTTGATGCTCCGCTTACAGTGCCTGCGCGTAATCGCCAACGGTTAGATCCCTCAAGTGCCGCATCGGGTTTTACATACCGACAACTACCATCACTGCAAGCCACGCTCGCTAGTATCGAATCGTCGTAAGCGCGAAGCACGCCGTTATGCTGAACTTCGATCGTATAGCGTGTTGCCCCTGTGACCGCTGCCCATTCGTAGTTGACGCCTAACGGGATATCGTTGCCAACGGGGGAGATCTGGGTAGGTGCTACCGATATTAACGCATCGTACGGGGCAGGGTCTTGTTCGTCATTTAACCCATCGTTGTCGTCGTCTACATCGCAGGCATCACCTTGTAAATCACCATCAAAGTCTACCTGCATAGGGTTCCAGACTAACGGGCAATTATCTATCGCATCGGTTAGGCCATCAGCATCTGTATCTAGAGCCACGCTAAAGGTATAAGCGGCACCGGAAATTCTGCCGTCTTCGTCATCTCCACTTGCAGCGATCAGTGCAACATCATTGGAAATAGAAACACTTCCACCTAAGTTTGCAATTTCTGATGCATCACTAGCGATTAATTTTGATGCTTGAGCCCAATTTGAGCCGTCATATCGGAACTCATAAGCTGAGCCTGCATCTCTCCCATTGTCGTCATCACCGGGTGCACCGACAATTATGATGCCGTCTGACAAAGCGACATCTTGGCCGAAGTATTCAAAAGCTCCTCCGTCGCTTGGGTTTAGACGAGTTTCTTGTGACCATTGTGTGCCATCAAAGCGAAAAACATACGCAGAGCCTGAGTCTTCTCCGACCTGATCATTAAATGGTGCGCCCACAACAATGACATTGTCTGATAGGGAAACGCTATTACCGAATTGGTTTAAGGTGTCGTCGTCACTGGACGTCAACTCGGCCTCTAAGATCCAAGCGGTGCCATTGTAGTGGTATACATGTGCAGAGCCCATGACTTGATCATCGAAAGGAGAAGGTACGCCAACCACTGCTTTATCACCATCGATGGCAACGTCTAAACCAAATTGGGCAGACCTACTACTTGTCGGCAGAAACAGCGCAGCTTCTTCCTGCCAACTAGAGCCATTGAAGCGATAGATGAATGCAGCACCAACACTGGATAAGCTATCGATGGTTGAATAGGGCGCACCGATGAGAGCGACGTCGCCTGCAATCGCAACGCTTCTTCCGAATGCGTTTATGCCATCGCGAGTTTGTGAAAGTATGGCTGATTCAACCCATGCTTCGCCATCGTACTGATAAATAGCGGCAACGTCCTGACCTGATCCGTTTGTTCCAACAACGGCTATATCACCACTGACCGCAACGCTCCAGCCAAAGCGATCAAAGCTTTCTCTGGTGGCTAGCTCTACTCGAGTTTCGCGTTGCCACTCACCGTCAGTTTGTCGATAAAAGTATGCTGCCCCTGTGCTACCAACTCTATTGTTTTCTTCAGAGGCACCGATAAGGGCGACATCGTCGGAGATCGATACGCTACGTGCAAATCGGCTGCCGTTGTAATCGCTACCGCTGTTGATTTTAGCCGTTTCAGTGTCGGCCCACGCGCTAGCAAAGTTAGCCGGATTACACAGTAGTAAACTGATAGCTAACAAAGGGCGTGAGGCGCATTTTAACGACGAAATGCTAGGTTTACGCTGAGTCAAGGTTGAGCTCCAATAAAGTGAACTGAGCCGAGGTGTACGTTTTTGGCGACTGCTGACAGTTCTGTGCGGTTGTTAATAACCAATATAACCGGTCTAGCTTATGTGGTTACGGTAATGCTACCGGTCTTAACACACAGGGTTAGAAAACAAGTGTGACTTGCCCTTAAAGTATTGATCGAATATACAAAATGGGCGAGCCATAGATAATGAATGGCTTGTGTCTGCAGTTTACCGTGATGATTTTTAGTTTTCTGGCTTCCATCGGCTAAATAAAATAAACGCAACAATGATGGACAAAGCTGAAACCAAAAAGGGAGCTGATGGCAGATATATGGGTGTGTCGCTCTTCGTGAAATAGCTGAACACTTGTGTCATGACAAACGGGCTGATTATTGTCGCGAGTGCCGTAAGCGAACTCATTGCCCCTTGCAATTCACCCTGAGCGTTTTCGGGAACACTGTTACTCATCAATCCTTGTAGTGCCGGCACAGCGACTGCACTAAACACGCTAATTGGCATAAACGCAAAGACGTGCCACGTTTCGGTCATAAAGGGATACGCCAAGAACGTTAGCAAGTGCATACACATGCCGAACAAGGCGGTTATTTTTTCACCGAAACGAGCAAGTATTGGCCTGATTAATATGCCCTGAACAATCATAATACCCAAGCCATAAGCTGCGAGCGACAGGCCAACCATGCGCGCGTCCCAGTTGAACTGTGCACGCCCGAAGAATGCCCAGATAGATGGGTAAACGAAGAAAGCGATGCTCAGTAGTAGGAATGCTAAAAACATGGGCATAAGCCCCGGCAGTGTTTTCATCTGCTTGAAGGCGCCGAAAGGATTGGCACGCCGCCAGTCGAACGAGCGCCTATTATCTTTGCTCAGAGACTCAGGCAAAACAAAATAACCAAATAGCATATTGATAAATGCCAGCGTGGCCGCCGCGTAGAACGGTGCACGAGACCCGTACTCGGCCAGCAATCCGCCCAGCATTGGGCCGAGTATAAAACCCATTCCAAACGCTGCTCCCAACAGACCAAAGTTTTTTGCCTTGTCCTTGCTGTTGGAAATATCCGCCATGTAGGCGCCAGCGGTTGAATGCGTAGCGGCGGTAATACCGCCAATAAAACGCCCGACAAACAATAACCAAAGTGACTGCGCGAATGCCATCACTAAGTAGTCGAGCGACATGACTAACAATGCAATCAACAACACGGGCCTGCGACCATAGGCGTCAGACAAACCACCCACCGTGGGAGAGAATAGAAACTGATTAATCGCAAAAACAACGGTTAACGTGCCACCCCAAATTGCCGCCTGACTGAGATCAACATTTCCGACCTCCTGAATCAAATCTGGCATCATCGGCATAATGATTCCGATGCCCATGGAATCGAGCACCACAGTTATAAAAATGAAGATAACAGGTAAGCGCATAGCTTTGAAGACAGGAAAGAAGAGCTGTGAGTCTAATTGATTCTAAATTTTACGTATAAACTTCTGGAAGAACGCCATTCAGTTATGCTACGAGCCATGACAAACACGGCATCCTCGGTTCCATCCACGGACAACATTCTTACCGGTGTTGCGCTGATGCTTGGTTTTTGCATAACCGCTCCATTACTGGACGTGGCAGCTAAGCTGGCGTCCTCTAGCGTACCGGTGGGGCAGATTACTGCTGCGCGCTTTATCATTCAGTGTGCGCTAATGGCGCCGTTTATTAAAGTCATGGGACTATCCTTACACGTGGCGCGCGCGCAATGGTTGCCCCTGATATTACGTGCATTACTATTACTTTTTGCAACCTTTTGTTTCATCTCTGCTATCCGTGTAATGCCGCTTGCCGATGCATTGGCCATTGTGTTCGTGGCGCCTTTCATTGTTTTGTTGTTCGGTAAATTTTACCTTGGCGAAGAAGTCGGCCCGCGCCGCATCGCGGCGTGCATGGTGGGGTTTGTGGGCGTATTATTCGTGATCCAACCTAGCTTCGCAGCCTTTGGTGCCGTGGCGCTGATTCCACTGGGTACGGCAGTGGGTTTCGCTTTCTACATTCTTGTGACGCGAGGTCTGTCTCGCCAGATGCACCCAGTAGCTTTGCAATTCCATACCGGCTTGATCGCCAGCGTGTTTTGCATACCGGTCCTACTGCTAGCCCAAGGCACAGGCTCTGATTTATTTGATCCAGTTTGGCCTGCGGGTATTGCCTGGCTGTGGCTCTTTGGTGCTGGATTCTTCGCCACAGTGAGCCACATGATGATGACTTACGCACTGTCGTTAGCACCGTCGGCCACGCTGGCCCCGTTGCAGTATTTTGAGTTGCCGGTGGCCACCTTGTTAGGATATTGGGTTTTCCAGGACTTCCCGAACGCTCTTAGCCTAATGGGCATAACCATTATCATTGGTGCCGGGTTGTATATGATCCATCGGGAGAGAATTACCGCCAGACAGTTGATGACTGAGCGTGCAGCTCCACCGATCTAAACTCCTGCTAGAATTTGAAGGGCTATATCCACGCTACGTTAGCGAGTTACGAGGGGCTTTGGGCCTTTATCCAAGTCGTGCTAAAAGAAGAAGCAGACAGTGATGAAATCAAGTTATCTCTGGCTGTAGTGTCCTGTGCAGAAGAGGAGGCGTTAAATCACCAGTTCGCCACTTTCTATGATGATTTTTTTGCGCTAATAGCTAATTTCCGGGGGCGTATTGCGGAGAAACCGGTTGAGTCTGTCTGGATTCAGACAGGTGCGTCTGTG
>CALKLO010000037.1 GCA_937991945.1 uncultured Granulosicoccus sp. | reverse complement strand
GCAATTAAAAACAAAGTCTAAGCTTCTGCATCTGACAATAAGAACACGCCCATGTTTGACACTGCAAAGAACTACACTGACATACGCGATGCAATAGCCAAACTGTGCGCGCAATTCCCCGGTGAATACTGGCGCAAACTCGATAGAGAGATGGCCTACCCCACCACCTTTATAGAAGCACTAACTACCGATGGTTGGTTGTCAGTGTTAATACCTGAAGAATACGGTGGTTCAGGATTACCGTTGTCAGCCGCCGCGGCCGTGCTTGAAGAGATGCAGCGCGCAGGATGTAACGGAGCCGCTTGTCATGCTCAGATTTACACGATGGGCACCATCCTACGACATGGTTCAGATGCGCAAAAACAACAGTACCTACCGTCTATTGCTGACGGTACTTTGCGCCTACAAGCATTTGGCGTAACCGAGCCTACCTCAGGGACCGACACAGGCGCCTTGCGCACAACTGCAAAAGTCGACGGCGATGACTTCGTCATAAATGGTCAAAAAATTTGGACAAGCCGAGCTGAACACTCTGACCTAATGATGCTGCTGGCCAGAACCACCCCTTTGACTGACGGTATGAAAAAGACCCAAGGCCTATCGGTAATTTTAGTGGACCTGCGAGACGCGGTAGGCAATGGGCTGACTATAAAGCCTATTAAAACCATGATGAATCATGCAACAACCGAGGTGTTCTTTGACAATTTACGGGTTCCCACATCAAACCTCATTGGCGAAGAAGGCAAAGGGTTTAAGTACATTCTCACAGGTATGAATGCCGAACGTATCTTGATTGCAGCTGAGTGCATAGGAGACGCTAAGTGGTTTATCGACAAGGCCGTTAACTACGCAGGCGAGCGCACTGTTTTTGATCGCCCCATTGGTCAGAACCAAGGAATACAATTTCCGCTAGCAAAAGCGTATGCCAATATGCGCGCCGCCGAGCTTATGGTGAATGATGCGTTGGCTCTGTATGAATCGGGTGTTAATCCGGGTGCCGAAGCCAACATGGCGAAAATGCTAGCAGCAGACGCCTCTTTTGAAGCTGCCAATGCGTGCATACAAACTCATGGCGGTTTTGGCTTTGCAGAGGAATATGACATAGAACGTAAGTTTCGTGAAACTCGGCTCTACCAAGTTGCACCGATCTCCACAAACCTTATCTTGTCCTACCTATCAGAACATGTACTGGGGCTTCCTCGCTCTTATTAAAATCAATCAAGACCACTCTTCCTTTGGTTCAAAAGGTTCTAACAACCGCTTTTTTACCTGCTCGTTAAACTCAAGACGTAACTCGCTCGGATGCGTATCTAGATCACACAGACGCTGCAGTATATTGATGGTGGATTTAGCTTGCTGTTCACTAAACTGAGCCAAACTTGGCTTAAGCACTTGTGGCAGTGCATGCTGTATTGCCTGCCCATCGCCTAGTAAGTAATTGCTAGACGCTAAAAGCCCTGCCGCTTCTTTCTCAGATCGATGAAACTCATCTCTAAATACAGTGAGTACAAATTCCTTTTGTTCCGTACTGATATCACCATCTATTTTGGCAGCAGCGGTTAGCAAAAGAGCAGATATCTCCATAGGATTATCAACGTTAAAAATGGGATTAGCATCGTGTTGAGACTGCCAGTCTTTGCGTCGCTTCCATAGAAATGGATTTAAACCACCCAAGCTTATTCCTGCGTCGGCCAGCCGACTCAACAGTACAAGGATGGTCACGATCGTACCCAGAAGACCTAGAATGAAGTGCATATACTTATAATCCGTTATTGGCAGACCTACTGGGTAAGTGTCTCACACCCATCTAAGCGACAGAGTATGGAAGCTGTTACAGACAAGCTATGCGGCCCAATCGTTTAACCTGTGTGGTCTGTGATAAGTTAGCACCGTTAAGCTTCGCACAATCGAACAAGGATAACGCTCATGAGAATCGCAGCATTAGCACTGGTTGCCATTATTGCTCTACTGCATTTTTATATCGCTTGGTTCGAAGTTTTTGCCTGGACGTCACGCGGTCCCAACGTATTCACAGATTTTCCGCCGGAGCTGTTTGCGCAAACCATCCAGATGGCCGCCAACCAAGGTATCTATAACGCCTTTTTAGCCGTTGGCCTCACGTGGTCGTTATTCATCACCGATAGAAAATGGCAAACCAACATCGCAGCGTGCTTTCTACTCTTCGTAGCGGCTGCAGGCATTTTCGGTGCGATGACCGTTACCGTTAAAACACTCATATTGCAGACAGCACCAGCAGTAATAGCGCTGGTGCTTGTCTATGCTAGCCGCGCCTCAAAGGCACGATCGTAACCGTTGCTGACTAGTCAGCAAACGTAACGATTTAAGACAGCAGTATTCCGCCGTCTACATCCAAGGTGGTACCTGTTACAAAATCATTCTGGATAAGAAAGATGATGCCTTGTGCGCACTCATCAGGGCTACCTGCACGGGCTATCAAATTATTGCCCGTTAAGCGCTCGTAGTGCGCGTCTCGCTCTTGACCCTGTAATGGAACCATAGGCGTATCGATAAGCCCAGGAGACATCACGTTAATGCGCTTAGGTGAGATTTCCTTGGCTATTGCACGAGACATGGCCTCTACCGCGCCACCCACTGAGGATAAAGCGACCTGCCCTGGCCCACAGCGACGCGCTGGAGAGCCTGACACCAAAACAATACTGCCATTGTCCGTCAAATGCTCAAGACCTAATCGAACCACATTGGCGTAGCCCCATAATTTGTCGAACGAGCTCATGTAGCCGTCCAGGTCCATTTCAGCGAATTTACCAATGGCCCGTGAACCACCCGTGGCGGCACTGACTAAGATATCGAACGGTCCTTCTTCGCTGTACAGCGCCTGTAGAGCTTCTCTGTCACGGACATCACATTGTTTAAACGTCGCGCCTGAGGGCAACACGTCAGCCTTTGACGCGTCACGTCCAAGGGCTACGACCGTTGCACCTAATGCAATCAGCTGCTCAGTCGTGGCCAGTCCGATTCCTGATGTTCCGCCAAATACTATGGCTTTTTTACCGCTTATATCCATGGTGCGTTGCTCGTTAGGTGGTTAGTCGTAAATGTAGGCACAGCTTGAATCATTGTGCAAGATTCTGAGCTAATGTCCAGACGCTCTCAGCGATAGTGACTGAGTCTTTCTCAATTCGTTCACTGCCAGGAAGCCGAGTGCCCGGTTGATCTTCAATGGCGCCCGACAATCGGTCTAATCGGCCCCAAAATGAATCGCCAGATACAGCCGTCGGGTCGAGTATAAAATAGAACTGCCCCAAGTCGTGTGGAGCTCCTTGAGCGACTTTTAGCCCTTTAACATCCAGTGAATTAACGCTGCCTGTTACCGCTGCAGCTAACACCTCTGCCATTAGCCCGAACCCAAACCCCTTGTAACCGCCTGTGGAGACTAATGAGCCTGCTAACGCTTCTTTAGGGTCCGTCGTTGGGTTACCTTGCGCATCGACTGCCCATCCCAACGGGATGGACTCACCAGCGGTGGCTGCCATGGTGATCTTGCCCAATGCTACTGCGCTGGTGCTTTGGTCCAATTGAAAGGCTATACCACCGGATTGAGCAGGGACTGCCATAGCAATAGGGTTAGTGCCGATAATGGCCTTGTTTCCACCCGGCGGCGACACAACCGCTGAGGCGTTGGTAAAGCCAATGCCTATAAATCCTGCCTCGGCTATTTGTTCGGTAAAGAACCCAAGTGATGTACAGGTGTGGGCGTGACAAATTGCCAGTGAACAGGTGCCGGTCTCTCTGACCGTCTCAAGCGCTTTAGGTAAACCCCTTTCAAAGGCTGCTTGGGCAAAACCAAAGCCGGCATCGACAGCCACAGACGCAGTTTTAGGGGTCGACACAATGGGCTCTACCGAACCGTTAACTCGCCCAGATTTAAGCTGAGTACAGTAGCTCTCAAGGTAATATAAACCGCAAATTAGATTGCCGTTGGCTTCCGCCTTTCGTACAGCCTTTGCCACCGATTGCGCAACCCATTCGGCAGCGCCATGCTGCACGAGTGCTTGTCGACTTATGGACTCAATGTCGTCCAGGGATACAGTAACGGTGCTCAAGGGCAAGTGCTCGGTGCAAAGAATGACTCAACATTTTATCAGTTGTCACCCTCACACAACAACACTGCCGAGTTCATCTCGATGTGAGATGAACCTCGTCACTCATTAAGAATTGATTTCTAGCAATTCCACTTCAAAAATCAATGTCTCGCCGGGGCCAATAAGCTCGCCTGCACCAGTATCGCCGTATCCAATTTCAGCTGGAATAGTGAATCGGAAGCGGCTACCCACTGTCATGAGCTGAACGCCTTCTTTAAAGCCTTCTATCGTGTTGGCTAGTAGAAATGTGGCTGAGCTTTCACGCGCATATGAGCTGTCAAAAATGGTCCCGTCAGTCAATGTACCCAAGTAATCCAGCGTCACATAGCTGTCGGCACTTGGCTGCGCACCTTCTGAAGCTCGGAGCACTTCATAGATAAGGCCCGACTCTGTGGTTATTTCTGTGCTTTCAGCAATGGGCGTTTCAGCAGATTCAGTCTCATCTGACTGCAAGGCACCTTGCGTCGGTGTTGAATCTGAACCACATGCGGACAACGCCAGCATGGCGACAAATAAGGTTGATCTGACGAGCATGATGAGTTCCTTTGTACCGATTGAAGGCGTTACTTTCGTACCCACAGATTCATCAAGTTCGGTGCCAACTCAACGGTTTTTAGTGGTGGAAAATACCGTAACAATAAGACAGCTAGAGAAACATCAGAAATAACCGTTTAACGCTATAGGCAAAGAGCGGCAAATGTGAAATATTGAGCTTTAATGACACTCACGCCATCGCATACCGCATGCAATCACGCAACACGATCTAGGACGCCCCACCATGTTTGCATCAACCGACACTTTGCTTGTTGAGACCCCGTCTGAGCATGTGTTGCTCGTGAGCCTAAACAGGCCTGAGGCGTCTAACGCATTTAACACGCAAATGGCCTGGGATCTAATCACATTATTTGAAGAACTGGCAATAGCGCCTGATGGCATCAGAGCCGTAGTTTTAACAGGCACGGGCACCAAAGCATTCTGTGCCGGTGGAGACTTGAAAGAGCGTAACGGCATGAGCGATCAGCAATGGCAGGCTCAGCATTTGGTGTACGAGCGCATGGTTCGGGCCGTCATAGCGTGCCCACTACCCAGCATTGGCGCTATCAATGGTGCAGCGTTTGGTGGCGGCTGCGAGTTGGCTGCAGCGCTAGATTTTATTTATGTTTCCGACACCGCTAAATTTGCTCAAACCGAAGTAAAGATAGGCATTATTCCAGGCGCTGGCGGTACACAAACGCTTGCCCGTGCTGTTGGGGAAAAGCGTGCAAAGGAGCTTATTCTCACCGGCCAAGTGTTCAGCGCAGAGCAAGCCTTGCAATGGGGACTAGCCAACACAGTATGCCCGGCACACACATTAGTGGATGACACAATACAGGTAGCCAACACCATTGCGCAAAATGCCCCTATAGCGGTGCGACAAGCAAAACAGTCTATTCATAAAGGTATGCAAATGAGCTTGTCTGACGGGCTGGCATTTGAAATTGAAGCTTACAATCGAACGGTACCCACTGATGATCGGCGTGAAGGCGTACTGGCGTTTGTCCAAAAACGAAAACCTACATTCCAAGGTAAATAACCTTCCTTTCTATCCATTAGCTTAATGGCCGATGCCACTACGACGCAGCTACGCATCAGTTTACGTGACACCCATTGATTTATTGGATCGCTGCTCGCGATCTTTGCTCAATGGTGCAATGTTAACGGTGTTCAGCTGTACGATGATAACCGCCAAACTGGCTAGCGCTACGCCGAACCACTGAATGTGAGTCAAAGTTTCCCCTAGTAACAACCAGGCCATAATCATTGTTGTGCCTTGTGTCAGGTAAGCCAGCGAAGACACTTTTACAGCGGGAAGTCGTCTTAGTAGCAAGAACAACAGCCCGTAAGACCCTATTGAAACAAAGAGCGCCATATACACAATCGAGGCAACCAGTTCATAGCTCCAGGTGGTTTGCATCTGCTCTAGCGAGACGCCAAAGAGTGTGAAAAACATCAACGCGGCAATGCTGTGGATGAATAGCACCTGTACAAGCGGCGTCTCTTGCTCGTTTGTACCTTGCTTTGATAATGTATCGGCTCGGTCAATTAAAGTGGCAAAGCTCAACCCGATAATAGCGGACACCAACAGTAAATAACCAAATGCGCTATCGCCTAACGCTAATTGATTCACGACTAAAGCCAGCACAGCCGTCAAACCCAGAGCCACACCAAACCACTGATTTTTACTCGTTTTTTCGCCAGTATATCGCTGTGCTAATACCGCTGTAAACATCGGCTGCATTGATGTGACCAAAGCTACCATGCCGGCACTCATGCCGTATTCCATGGATGTCAAACTTGCGCCCAAAAACACGCCGTGCGATAAAAAGCCTACGTTCAAATACTTCAACCACTCAGCCGCTGACAACGGTTTCCATTTTTGCGTAACGATAAGTGCTATGCCGAGCACAACGACAACCAGAACGTAGCGCCACGTTAAAAAAGTAAACGGACCAACAATGCCTACCCCGTACTTGGACCCAATCCAACCTGAACTCCATAGACAAACGAACGCTGCGCATAACGAAATATTAATTGAGTGAGTCACGGCTGTACATCTCCCTACCTCTATTACAACAAGCAACCACATTTTTATAAAAGTGTTTGCGCGTGTGATTAAAGGTAAAGAGTTGCTTAACGACACCGTGTTAGAAATATCACATCAATACGGGTAGTAATACCGTTATTGGAATAACAGCCCCAACAATGGGTCGCATCTTCAATATCTCACGAGACGATGCGTTGAGCGCTCA
>CALKLO010000036.1 GCA_937991945.1 uncultured Granulosicoccus sp. | reverse complement strand
AGAGCTTCCATCAGGTACCGAAATGGTAATGCCTGGTGATAATGTTAAAATCACGGTAGCGCTGATCAACCCAATTGCGATGGAAGACGGGTTGAGATTTGCAATACGTGAAGGTGGACGTACGGTTGGTGCCGGCGTCGTCGCTAAGATAATCGAGTAATCCACTATGGCATCTAGTCAAACAATCCGAATTCGTCTGAAAGCATTTGATCATCGTTTGATCGACCGATCTGCGAAGGAAATTCTTGAAACAGCTAAGCGTACTGGCGCCCGAGTATTGGGACCCATTCCTTTGCCAACCAAGAAAGAGCGTTTCACTATCCTGACTTCTCCACACGTCAACAAAGACGCGCGAGATCAGTATGAGATACGTACTCACAAGCGTCTGATGGATATCGTAGATCCAACAGAAAAGACGGTAGATGCACTGATGAAGCTCGATTTGGCTGCAGGTGTGGATGTACAGATCAAGTTGAACTAATCGAACTAACTTTCGAATAAGTTCTTCTTAGAAAGGCCCGTGAAAGCGGGCCTTTTTTGTGGGCGTAACAAAGTGACGTGTTGTGGTGCTTGAGTTCTTCAAGGCCTTTCTTCTGTCATGATGATTGGGTCAATAGCGACTCACCGTTGAAGTAGCGCGATAAGCCTTATGTCTAATACTGTAAGTCAGTCCTCGAGAATTCAGGTCTTTGATGGTCATAATGATGTGTTGACCCAGCTGCGAGATGGCGGAGGGGTATCTAAGGCTGGAATGTTTCAGTCATCAAGCGATTTTCATATTGATCAGGTAAAGGCACGTAAGGGTGGACTCGCAGGTGGTTTTTTCGCCATGTGGGTAGACTCACCGGGGCAGGGTGGCTTTGAGTCGCTGATGACCCAAAGTGCTTATGATGTTCCTCTGCCTGGCGAAGTGTCGATGCAAGATGCGTTGGCTGTAGTGCTTGAGCAGGCTGCAATACTGCTGGAGTTGCAGAGGCTCGGCGCTGTCACTATCTGCGGTACTTCAGGGGAGTTGCGTGAGGCGATGAATTCTGACGCCCTTGCCGCTGTGTTGCACCTAGAGGGGTGTGAGGCAATAGATGAAAACTTTCATAATTTGGAGGTGCTGTATGCCGCTGGCCTTAGGTCTTTAGGTCCGGTTTGGAGTCGATCCAATCTGTTTGGGCACGGTGTGCCATTTCGCTACCCAGCGACACCAGATATAGGTGATGGCTTATCTGAATATGGTGTGGAGCTGGTTAAAAGGTGTAATCAGCTCGGGATATTGGTTGATCTGTCCCATTTGAATGAAAAAGGATTCAATGATGTGGCAAAGCACAGTAATGCACCTTTGGTCGCGACTCACAGTAATGTCCATTCACTGTGCCCACACGCTAGAAATCTAACTGATAGGCAGTTGGATCTCATTAAATCAAGCTCAGGGATGGTCGGGTTGAATTTTGCCACCGCTTTTCTCAGAGAAGATGGCCGAATGCTGCCTGATGTGCCGATAGACCAGATGCTAAGGCATTTGGATTATCTGCTAGAGCGCCTGGGTGAAGAGGGTGTGGGGTTAGGGTCCGATTTTGATGGTGCTACAGTGCCTCAGGTCATTGGTGATAGTGCTGGATTGCCCATTCTGATCGATGGTATGAGGTTGCACGGATATGGAGAGGGCTTGATTGCCAAGTTATGCAGTGAAAACTGGCTAAATATGTTGTCTCACACATGGGGGGATGATGAAAAGGTCGGAATCAAGGCTCAATCATGATGAGTATCTTGTCTTACTAGATTTCCCCTCGCTTTTTCGACGATTTCTCTAGCTGGGCAACCCTGAACATGATCATTAACCATCCCAAGAGCCTGCATAAGTGCGTACAAGGTGGTTGGTCCTACATATGACCATCCACGCATTTTCAGTGATTTGGACATCAACACAGATGCAGGACTAGTTGGGTTGTCCTTCAGCCACGCCAGTGTAAGGCTCTGTGGTCTGTCTGCTTTCAGGGGTTCAAAGCTCCAAAAGAAACTACGGAGTGATCCGAACTCTGCCTGAAGCTCAATGGCTCTATTCGCATTGTTTACAGCGGATTCGATTTTTCGTCTATTTCGAATGATTCCCGTATCGCTCATTAGTCTACTCAGATCTGCTTGCGAGTATTTGGCAACCGTTGGGATATCAAAACCTTCGAACGCCGATCGAAAGTTTTCACGACGATGCAGGATGGTTTTCCAGCTCAGACCGGACTGGAAGCCTTCAAGACAGACTTTCTCGAATAGTTTCGTATCATCAATGACTGGCATACCCCATTCGTTGTCGTGATAAGCCTGAAAAAGTGTATCGTTAGGTGGGATAGGGCAAGATTCTTGAGTGCTCATAGGTAAAGCTAAAGTAGGGCATGTCCCTACTTTACGGTGGTTTCGGCGATTTTGCGCTAGAAGAACAGGCTCTTTGTGCGCATGCGTATCAACCGCCGTGCCACACTGGAATTAATGCAAAATAATAGTTAATTAAAAGGCACAAAGCCTAAGAAATGGCATAAAATTCCGCCATCATTTAGCCGATACATAGCTCCTCAGGTGTCTATATCGAGTAAATGCCATATTTTCTCGCCATAACTGTAGTAGTTATTATATTTAGCTGCTATTATGGCGAGCTAGCCTACCTGATGTGGTTATCCCGTCAGGTTTTGTTTTTTAGGTAGTGATTACTTCGTTCCGGGCTGCATGTTCGGACTGTGTTGATAACCCCGAAAAGCGTTTTGCTTGCCAGCAAATCGAATAATTATGGGGGTTGGCGATCGGTCCCACTGTGCGTGTAGTTCTTTGCGATATACGGTGTGTGGGAGAAAACGATGACCCTTGGTGTAGTTGGCCGCAAGCTCGGCATGACTCGCGTATTTGACGAATCAGGTGTATCTACGCCTGTAACCGTCATCGAGGTTGCAAAAAACCGAATCACAGCGCGCAAGACGCCTGAGAATGACGGTTATTCCAGTATTCAAATCACCACTGGTGATAAGAAAGCAAATCTCATAAGTAAAGCTGAAGCGGGTCATTTCGCTAAAGCTGGCGTCGGCGTAGGCCGGGGTCTTTGGGAATTTCGCCTAGAAGGTGATGCTGGAGCTGACTTAGAAGTCGGCGGTGAAATCGGTATGGACATGTTTGAGGTTGGCCAAAAGGTCGATGTCACAGGTACTAGCATCGGTAAAGGTTTCGCAGGTGGTGTTAAGCGCCACAACTTCCAAATGCAAGACGCTACTCACGGCAACTCGTTGTCGCATCGTGCGCCAGGTTCAATCGGTCAGAACCAGACGCCAGGTCGCGTATTCAAAGGCAAGAAAATGGCGGGTCACATGGGTGCTGTTCGTCGCACCATTCAAAACCTGCAAGTAGTGCGAATCGATGAAGGCCGTGAGGTCATTCTCATCAAGGGTGCAGTGCCAGGTGCTGATGGTGGCGATGTCATTATCAAGCCGGCCGTCAAGACGAAGAAGGCTAAGAGCTAAGACGATGGATTTAAAAACACATAGTGGCGGCTCATTGTCCGTCGCAGACTCCGTATTCGGAGTTGAATACAACGAAGGGCTGGTTCACCAGATCGTCACTGCTTATCTAGCAGCTGCGCGTGCAGGTACGGCGGCTCAGAAAACTCGCTCTGAAGTTCGAGGTGGTGGTGCTAAACCTTGGCGTCAGAAGGGTACAGGTCGTGCTCGAGCTGGTACTTCACGAAGCCCTATATGGACGGGTGGTGGTGTTACGTTCGCAGCAAAGACTCGCGACTACTCGCAAAAAGTAAATAAGAAGATGTACCGTGGTGCGATACGGTCCATTTTGTCTCACGCAGCTTCTGAAGGTCGACTAATTGTTGTCGACAGCTTGGAAGTGGCTGAGGCTAAAACCAAAGCTATGAAAGCCAAGATGTCCGAGCTGGGTGTTGAGAAAGTCTTGTTCTTAATGGATGACGTTACTGAGTCGGTTTATCTGGCCAGCAGAAACATCCCTTATGTTCAGGTTCTCGATGTTGAAGGCGTTGATCCGGTCAGTCTCGTTCGGTTCCCTCATATCGTTGCAACTACTGCTGCCGTTAAGCAGCTTGAGGAGCGTTTTTCATGAACGATCAGCGACTTTATCAAGTGCTGTTAGCGCCGCATGTGTCTGAAAAGACAGCTACTGCTGCTGAAATGGAAGGTAGACATACTTTTCGTGTTGCTGCAGACGCTACAAAAATCGAAGTACGTAAAGCGGTCGAGAAGTTGTTCGACGTGAAGGTGCGCGGTGTATCGATTGTAAATGTGCCAGGTAAATCAAAGCGATTTGGTTCCAAAGAGGGCAAGCGCTCTGATTGGAAAAAGGCAATTGTTCGTCTGGGCGAAGGTCAAGACATCGACTTCATGGGTATGGAGGGTTAGAAGATGGCTCTGGTAAAGTCTAAGCCGACGTCACCCGGAAAACGTTTCCAGGTTCGAGTTGTAAACAAGGAGCTCTCTAAAGAGGGTCCTTACGAACCATTGGTAGAAAGTCTTTCTAAGACTGGTGGTCGTAACAACAAAGGTCGCATCACGACTCGCCATATTGGTGGTGGTCATAAGCGTCGTTATCGTGTTATCGATTTCAAACGTAATAAGGATGGTGTTCCTGCGGTTGTTGAGCGTATTGAATACGATCCAAACCGAACAGCGCACATTGCTTTGTTAAAGTATGCCGATGGTGAGCGACGTTACATTCTCGCTCCTAAGGGTGTTGCAGTAGGTGCTCCATTAATGTCAGGTCGTGAGTCTCCAATTAAACCTGGTAACTGCCTGCCTTTAGCGAATGTGCCTGTTGGTTCAACAGTTCATGCTATTGAATTGAAGCCTGGTCGTGGTGCGCAAGTCGCACGTAGCGCTGGAGCTGCAGTACAATTGGTCGCTCGAGAAGGTCAATACGCAACATTGAGACTTCGGTCTGGTGAGATGCGTCGCGTGCAGACTGACTGTCGCGCAACGATTGGTGAAGTCGGAAACGGCGAACATGCTCTGCGTAAGTTGGGTAAAGCGGGTGCCTCAAGATGGCGCGGCGTTAGACCTACGGTACGTGGTGTTGCTATGAACCCTGTTGATCACCCGCATGGTGGTGGTGAGGGTCGTACTTCGGGTGGTCGTCATCCAGTAAGTCCTTGGGGCACGCCTACCAAGGGTTACAAAACTCGTTCAAACAAACGCACCGACAATATGATCGTGCGTCGTCGAAGCAAGAAATAGGAGGTAGAGACCCGTGCCACGTTCCCTAAAAAAAGGCCCGTTCGTCGACTATCACCTTGTTAAAAAGGTTGATGAAGCTCGAGCGGCAAACAGCAAGCGACCAATCAAGACTTGGTCACGTCGTTCAATGATTCTTCCAGATATGGTTGGCCTAACCATAGCTGTGCATAACGGTCGTGTTCATGTGCCAGTATTGGTATCTGAAAACATGGTTGGTCACAAGCTAGGTGAGTTTGCTGCAACGCGAACTTACAAAGGCCATGTAGCCGACAAGAAATCGAGATAGTCATGCAAGTTGAATCCACACTCAAAATGGCCCGCATTTCTCCACAGAAAGTGCGATTGGTTGCTGATCAGATCCGAGGCATGCCCGTTGAGGGCGCGCTGGAAGTACTAACTTTCAGTGAAAAGAAAGCCGGTGCTCTGATTAAGAAGCTCGTTGATAGTGCTATCGCTAACGCGGAGCATAATGAAGGGGCTGATATTGATGAGCTCAAAGTATCCGCAGTTCAAGTAAACGCTGGACCAGTGATGAAGAGACTACGTGCTCGCGCCAAGGGGCGTGCTAACAGAATCTTGAAACGCACTAGTCATATTACCGTGACCGTTTCGGACGGCAGGAGCTAAACGATGGGTCAAAAAGTACATCCAATTGGTATTCGTCTTGGTATTTCACAAGATTGGAACTCCACGTGGTACGCAGGTAGTGAAGACTATGCGAATTATCTGAACGACGACATTAGGATCCGTAAGTATCTTAAGAAGGAACTGTCGCACGCTTCAGTTAGTCGTATTCAGATTCAGCGTCCAGCCAAGTCAATCATCATTACAATACACTCGGCTCGCCCAGGTATCGTAATCGGTAAGAAAGGCGAAGATGTAGAACGTTTACGTCGCGTTTTAGCTCCAATGCTTGGCATCAACATTAACAACGTTAAGATCAACATCGCGGAGATTCGAAAGCCGGAGCTCGACGCGCAGTTGGTAGCTGAAGGTGTAGCTCAGCAGTTAGAGCGTCGTGTAATGTTTCGTCGCGCAATGAAGCGAGTTTTGACCAACACTATGCGCTTAGGTGCTCAGGGTGTGAAAATCGCAGTTTCAGGCAGATTGAACGGCGCCGAGATTGCTCGACGTGAGTGGTATCACGATGGTCGTGTTCCGTTGCATACATTGCGCGCTGACATTGACTACGGTGTTGCAGAAGCACATACGACTTACGGTGTAATTGGTATCAAGGTCTGGATTTGCCACGGCGAAGTTTTCGACCTAGAAGAGAAACGCGCTAAAAGCGTTGCCAGCACAACAAGCAAATAAGGGCCAGCGCCTGCGGGTAGCAAACAGAGCAGCAAAGAACCATGCTTCAACCAAAACGTACAAAATTTAGAAAGCAGCACACGGGTCGTAACCGTGGTCTGGCACAAAACGGTAATAAAGTTAGCTTCGGCGAGTACGGCCTGAAAGCAACTGACCGTGGCCGCCTGACAGCTCGCCAAATCGAGTCGGCACGTCGTGCTATGACCCGTCACATCAAGCGTGGCGGAAAAATTTGGATCCGTGTATTTCCAGATACACCTGTAACCAAAAAGCCTATCGAAGTTCGAATGGGTAAAGGTAAAGGTAATGTGGAGTACTGGGTAGCCAAGATCCAACCTGGCAAAATGCTTTATGAGATGGAAGGCGTCTCAGAAGTGGTTGCACGCGAAGCTTTTGCTCTTGCTGCAGCTAAACTGCCAATATCGACCACATTTGTTCAGAGGACAGCAGCGTAATGGCCGAGTCAAAAACAAGCGAGTTGACTGCGAAGTCCGTTGAAGAGCTGACAACCGAACTAGGAAATTTGTTTCGTGAACAGTTCAACTTGCGTATGCAACGTGGATCTGGTCAAGATGTAAAGCCGCATAACTTTAAAAAAGTGCGTAGGCAGATTGCCCGAATCAAAACCATTATCAATCAGAAACAGTCGGTAGGGGCTTGATCATGAGTGAGCAAAACGAGACAGCTTCGACTGATAAGCGTACACGGACTGAAGTTGGTCGTGTAATGAGTAACAAAATGGAGCAAACTGCGACAGTTCAAGTTGAACGTCGTATCAAGCATCCCATTTATGGCAAGTACATGCGTCGTAGTAAGAAGTACCATGTACATGACGAGAAGAACGAATTGAACATTGGTGACACTGTTCAAATTAAAGAATGCCGACCATTGTCTAAGACCAAATCATGGACTTTAGACAAGGTACTAACTGCCGCAGCTGAATAAGCCTCGCGAAAGTTTGATTAATTTATTAAGAGTGACTGGATAAAGAGTAGCGTCCGATGATTCAAATGCAAACTGTCCTTAATGTGGCAGATAACAGTGGCGCGCGCCGAGTTCAGTGCATCAAGGTACTGGGCGGCTCGCACCGTCGATATGCGCGGGTTGGTGATGTCATTAAGGTGAGCGTCAAAGACGCGATCCCACGTGGCAAAGTCAAAAAAGGTGAGGTCTACAACGCCGTCGTTGTTAGAACTCGCAAAGGTATCCGTCGAGGTGATGGTTCAGCGATTCGTTTTGATACGAACGCAGCTGTCATTCTCAATGCTAAACTTGAGCCGGTTGGCACTCGAATTTTTGGACCAGTTACGCGAGAATTGCGTACCGAAAAATTCATGAAGATCGTCTCTCTCGCACCCGAAGTGCTGTAGGGCACATCGGATAACTTTGCGGATAGATATAGAATATGCAACGAATTAAACAAGGCGACGATGTCATCGTACTCGTCGGAAAAGACAAAGGTCGAAGCGGTAAGGTGGAAGCCATACTAGACGATCGTGTGATTGTTGACGGTATTAACCTCGTCAAGAAGCACGCCAAGGGCAACCCTCAAATGGGCGATCCAGGCGGCATCCAAGAGAAAGAATTATCAATTCATATCTCGAACGTCGCATTGTTCAATCCTTCTACGAAGAAGGGCGGACGTGTAGGTTTTCGTAACAACGATGATGGTCAGAAAGAACGTTTTTTCCGATCTGATTCTTCAGTAGTGGACGGTTGATAGGCATGGCTAGGCTGATAGCAGAATATCGAGAAAAAATTGTTCCCCTAATGATGGAGGAGCATAAGTACCAAAGCATAATGCAGGTACCTCGCATCGAAAAGATCACCATTAACATGGGTCTTGGCGAAGCACTAGGTGACAAGAAGGTTTTGGCTCACGCTGTTAAGGACATGACAGCAATTAGTGGCCAGCAGCCGGTAGTAACAGTTGCAAGAAAATCAATTGCTGGTTTTAAAATCCGCGACGGTTACCCGATCGGTGCAAAAGTCACTTTACGCCGTGACCGCATGTACGAATTCCTAGACCGTTTGGTTGCGGTAGCAATTCCACGTATCCGTGATTTTCGTGGAATTAACGCTCGCTCTTTTGATGGCCGTGGCAACTACAGCATGGGTGTTAAGGAACAGATCATTTTTCCAGAAGTTGACTATGACAAGATCGACGCGGTAAGAGGGATGGACATTACCATCACTACTTCTGCTCAGACTGACGCTGAGGCGTTGTCTTTGTTAAAGAAATTCAACTTTCCTTTCCGCCAATAGGATTTTGCTGATATGGCTAAGAAATCGATGATTGCGCGTGAAGCAAAGCGCACTAAATTAGTAGCGCAACACGCAGAGAAGCGTGCTGCACTTAAGAACACCATTGCATCAGAAGAAAGTACTTTTGATGAGATGATGGCAGCTGTAACTGCACTACAAAAATTACCGCGTGATTCGTCACCGGCTAGGCAGCGTAACCGCTGCCGTATCACAGGTAGACCTCATGGCGTCTATCGTAAATTTGGCCTGAGCCGAAACAAACTACGTGAAGCTGCGATGCGCGGTGATGTACCTGGTTTAGTTAAAGCTAGCTGGTAGGAGAATCAATTATGAGTATGTCTGACCCAATAGCCGACATGCTGACCCGAATTCGTAATGGGCAGCAAGCGCGAAAGGTATCGGTATCCATGCCTGCAGCAAAGTTAAAGTCTAACGTTGCTAAGGTATTGCAAGACGAAGGTTATGTTGGCGAATTCAAAACTGAATCTGTCGAAGGTAAGCCCACTCTGACCGTTACGCTCAAGTACTTTGACGGCAAGCCCGTCATAGATAACATCAAGCGAATTAGCCGACCAGGTCTTCGCCAATATTCCGGGGCTGGAGACATCCCTGAAGTATTAGGTGGATTAGGTATTTCTGTTGTCTCAACCTCTCACGGCGTTATGACTGGCAAGCAAGCCAGAGCCAAGGGTTTTGGCGGCGAAATTATCTGCACAGTCAGTTAAGCGGAACGCCGGAGAATAATAATGTCACGCGTAGCAAAACAACCGATTGACGTGCCTAAGGGCGTGGAAGTCACCATTAGCGGCCAAGCCGTTAGTGCAAAAGGTCCCAAAGGTCTAGAGTCTGTAACTCTGCACAAAGACGTATCTGCACAGCTAGAAGACGGTGTGTTGGGTGTAAAGGTAGAACGAACTGATCAGAAGTCAGTTGCCATGTCGGGCACAATGCGTTCACTACTCAACAACCTGGTCATCGGCGTAACCACCGGTTTTGAAAAGAAACTTGAGCTTCGTGGAGTTGGTTACAGAGCACAGGCACAAGGCAGCAAGCTTAACTTGACGCTTGGTTTCTCACACCCAGTCGTCCACGAAATCCCAGATGGCATCACGGTGGAAACACCTAGCCAGACTGAGGTAATTATCCGTGGTACCAACAAGCAAGTCGTTGGCCAGGTTGCAGCCGATATTCGCAGCTACCGTCCACCAGAGCCTTACAAGGGCAAGGGTGTACGTTATGTTGGTGAGTACGTCGCAATGAAAGAAGCCAAGAAGAAGTAGAGCGAATAGATAATGGATAAGAAAACAAATCGTCTGCGCCGTGCGAAACGTACGCGCGCTAAAATCCGCGAACTTGCCGTTCCTCGTCTGACTGTGCACCGTACACCTCGTCATATATATGCACAGGTTATCGATGCAACGGGTTCAGCTGTAGTAGCAGCAGCATCAAGCGTAAGCAAAGA
>CALKLO010000035.1 GCA_937991945.1 uncultured Granulosicoccus sp. | reverse complement strand
GGTAGATAGTCATCTGCGCCCAATTCCAAGCCGACTATTCTGTCAGTGACATCCCCTCGGGCTGTCAACATAACAATGGGTACGTCTGTAAATTGTCTTATTTTCTTACACACCTCGAAGCCGTCCATTTCTGGCAGCATGACATCGAGAATGACCGCGTCGTAGTGATCTTTTTTAAGTTTCTCTAACCCAGTGCTTGGCAGAAGTGCAGGTTCTATGCGTATTCCAAACTTCGCACAGTACTCGCTTAGCACTTCTGCCAGCTTTCCATCGTCATCAATTAATAGTACGGGATACATGTCTTAAGCTTAACTCACTGTATGTTGCCCGACTATATTGATATTACTTGTGGCCGCGACCATGACGTCGCTTCTGAGCAAATTCACTGATTTGTTCTTTTTGCGTTGCATCTAGCCCGTCGAAAAAGACTGCGGCAGCGGCTACCAGCTCCGGTGCATTGTTTTGTAATGCTGCAGCGCGATCATTGATCATGCTAAGTGCTCTGCCTTGGTCGAAAGTGTCTGCTGTTAGTAGCTCACTCATTTCAGCGCGAATGTCACCGCTGTCGCCGCGCATAAGCTCACGAGTTTCCATCAGTTCAGCGCTGAAAGTATTCAAAGCTGCTTCTTGTGATTCGTTGAGTTCCAAGCGGCTACTGACACGCTCAATCATTCGGCTTTTAAAACCATCGCCACTTCGATCGGCATAGGCTGATGCACCTAGAGCTGCAGTGCCTATAATCAACGTGCCTACAATAATTTTTTTAATGTGTTTCATTTTCTAAATTTCTCGATGTCACGAACTGAATCAAGCCTTGGTTCGTGTACAAGGCGTGATTGAAGTATCGGCTGGCCGCGGCTGTGAGACTTTTCGCTATCGCATCAACCTGTAACAGCTTGTAACAGGCGACTATTTAAATAGAAAAAATGGATACATTCTTCGGTTTATGAGTGAAAAACCTAAAACCCCCGCGGCACAAATTGATTCAAGCGACAGAATCCGCGTTAAAAGCCGCGATTTATTATCGGATCAATGGGCGCGACTGGAAGATGTAACCTTCGATTATTTACGATCTGATGGTCAGTGGCAGACTCAGCGGCGTGAGATATACCACCGAGGTCACGGTGCGGCTATCCTTTTGTATAACCTAGAAAACAAGTCAATCGTCTTGACTCGGCAGTTCCGTTTTCCCGCTTGGACCGAAGATGGTCAGGGCTTTCTGCTTGAAGTGCCAGCAGGCGTCATCGAAAAAGACAACCCTGAAGAAACGATCCGGGAAGAGACGGCTCAGGAAACGGGCTTTATCATTGAAAAGCCTACATTTTTGTTCAAAGCGTATGCAACGCCAGGCTCTGTTACAGAGCAACTCTATTATTTTTCTGCACCCTATGACAGTGCAAATCGTTCGGGTGAGGGTGGGGGTTTAGCCGAAGAGGGGGAAGATATCGAAGTGCTAGAAGTTCCTATCTCTGAGGCCGCTGAATGGATTCGCACGAGTAAAATTATTGACGCTAAGTCAATAATTCTTATCCAATATGCTCAGTTGCACATCTTCCGGTAATAGTAAGTGTGAATAGACCGTAAATTAGGTACTTACAGGCGTTTCAAGTGAACCAGTCTCAGGTACTATAGCGTGTGGTGTTAGACGACATGGGTGTCATATTTATGACATGTTGTTGGCTGCACTAGATTGTTTCTACCGGTAGTTCACCGACCGAGCAGCCAAATTTGCGCCAGTTGTATGAGTGCTCAACAGTGTTGTTGAAAGACTTCTTATGGAGTATGTATGTCACATTCAGCTTTACACATTTTTTCGGTACTCAATCATGAGCGGGTTCTTGCCAAGTTAGGCGGAGTCGTAATTGGTTTAGCAGTATCTGGCGCCGGCGTCGCAGCTGGCCAAGTCAACAGTATCTCCACCAGCGAGACACCTGCTACCCCTTTCTCCTACACACTAAGCGGTGTTGAGTACCAATGGGGTATGGGATCCAACCAGATGATGGAAGGGTTTTCCACAACAGAAGGGCAAGTGTTTGCCTACGCCATGTCCGCTGATCGCGTTGACGTGCTGCGCGATGATATTGAAGGTATTACAACAGGTGAGCCTTGCGGAATATTCGTAGAGCGTTTAAGCGATACAGATACTTCTCGAGTGTTTGCTGCTGATTACCCGAACGATGCGGCAGGGACTGGTAACTGCGATTTATCAGAACTGCTTGCTAGCCGGGTTATAAATCGCGGTGCTATCGATTTGTTTTCAAATAGACTTCCCGATGCCAAAAACATAGAGCGTTTGGATTACGTCTACGAATACGGCGTGCTAACTCCTTTTCAAGAATCTGATTTAGCCCTAGCAGGACATGCGGCTGCAGAGAAATCGAGCAACAACCCAGTACAAGTCGCCGCTATCCTTGAGCTAGATGTTCTTGGGCAACCTGCAGCGTTTGGTCCGTTAGTACTTGTCGGCGAACATAATTGCTATGAAAACCCGATTTGCTACGGCATCACTGATTTGCAGCACAGCTATTCCTTTTTACAAAACGACTTTAATGAGCCGCAAAGTTTTCCAATGGAAACCGAGCGTTCTTTTGAGTCAGTTGGTATGGCTTTCATATCGGTCAGTGATCTTGGCTTGAGCGCAGGTCAGCGTTATTACGGCGTTTCATTCTTTGGTGATGACGTTAATGCCACGCAACACGATTTACTAGATCCGAGTACATACCCGGACGACACCGCTGATGCCAACATTACTGCTGGTGATGACGCTGATATTTACGGTGGTTTGGCAGGATACTTTTTAGAAAACGCTGTGACTGTCGCAACAGGTAGCGTATTCAATGATGTTAATGGCGATGGCATACCGGACAGCACTGAAGCCGGTATAAGCGACATCAGCATCACGCTTTACTATGACGTTGATGGAAACGGGTTGCTCGACGAGGGTATCGATACACCGGTTGGTGATTCTATCGATAGCGACGTGAGCGGTAATTTTGTTTTACCAGGTCTTCCAAACGGCAATTTCTTAGTGGTGCTCGATTCAAACGATCCTGAGTTGCCACCAGGCCTTGTTAGTGCTCCTGGTACTAACCCCTATCCTTTGTCTGTCGCTGGAATCGATACCAATGTTTATTTTCCATTCGTAAATCCGAACGGTTCCGATAGCTTGGGCGATGGCGGTGCGGACTCAGGCAGTACCGATGGCGCCGCTGATAGTGGCACTGCTGACTCAGGCAGTAGCGACGGTGCAGCCGATAGCGGCACAGCAGACTCAGGTAGCACCGATGGTGCAGCTGATAGCGGTACAGCAGACTCAGGTAGCACAGATGGTGCAGCCGATAGCGGTACAGCAGACTCAGGTAGCACAGATGGTGCAGCCGATAGTGGTACGGCAGACTCAGGTAGCACAGATGGTGCAGCCGATAGTGGTACAGCAGACTCAGGCAGCACAGACGGTGCAGCTGATAGCGGTACAGCAGACTCAGGCAGCACAGACGGTGCAGCTGATAGCGGTACAGCAGACTCAGGCAGCTCAGACGGTGCAGCTGATAGTGGCACTGCAGACTCAGGTGCTACCGATGGTGCAGCTGATAGCGGTACTGCAGACTCAGGTAGCACCGATGGTGCAGCTGATAGCGGTACTGCAGACTCAGGTGCTACCGATGGTGCAGCCGATAGTGGTAGCGCAGACTCAGGCACTGCTGACGGTACGGGTTCTGGAGAGGGTGGTGCAGGATCGGGTGACGGTTCCGAGCCCATCGATGACGGGACTACGTCTGCGCTTGACGATAGTTTTGAAATAAACCAGGGAAGTTCGGCTACATTTGATGTGTTGGCAAACGACACAGATGCAGCTGGTGGTGGTCTTACGTTATTAAGTGTTTCGGAATCTGCGAATGCGACTATAACTATTGTCAACAATGAAATCAGTTACCGACCCAACTTTGGGTTTTATGGAACTGATACTTTCCTATACGTGATGACCGATGCAAACGGAACAGAAGTCACTGGTAACGTCAGTGTTTCAGTTGTTCGCTTCAGTGACCTTAACGGCAATATGGTCAATGATTTCGTTGAGTGTGACTGTACTAACTTAGTCTTGCAAACAGGCATTCACGGAGCTGGGATTGGTAAATTCTCTCAGTTTGCATTGTTGGTATTATCAGCCGCTGTTTGGGTGCGTAGAAGGACGAATCGTAATCAAGTGACCCGAACAGTTCAGGGTGAGGAACTTCGATGAACAGCAAAATAATGACGAACAGTCATGATGAGCGCCGTGTACGAAAGGCGCCCAAAACCGTAAGTATTCCATTGGCCACAGCGGCGCTGGTTTCTTTGTCGTTAGCTGGTTTCGTTTTCGCTCAAGATTCGACGACAACAGACTTCAAAAAACGTGTTTACGTTAATGGCGGTGTAGGTCTGACGCGGATAGAGCCTGAGTCTCCATCTGATGCACTCACTGTAAGTGACAATTCAGATGCTGGTGGACATTTAGCAATAGGCTACGATCTGAACCGTTTTTTCACTGTGGAAGGTTATGTCGCTGATCTAGGTACTGCTCAAATTGCTTTTCTAGGGGCAGACGTAGGCTCTATCGATTACAACGTATACGGAATAAGTGCTCTCGGTTATTTCTATAACAACCGCAGTGGGTTTGTATTCCGCGATACAGATGTTGATGGTTTATATCGTAGAGAAGGTTTGTCGCTCTATGCTCGTGCCGGTTTGGGCCAGATGGATAATTCGGCTTCAGGAGTCGAATATTTCCAAGATTACTCCACTCACGCAGCTTTCGGTGTAGGACTGGAGTATGGCTTTGACAATGGTTTTGCTCTGCGTACCGAGCTAATGTCGATGGATACTGATGCTAAATATTTGACTGTTGGTATTCTCAAGCGATTTGGTAAATCACGTTCTGCTGAAAAAGCGCCTGTAGCTGCTTACGTTCCGCAAGTGGTAACGACAGCGCAACCTTTGGTGCCAGAATTACCTGTGGCAGCGGCACCTGTGGTGGCTCCAAGTGGTAACTTTGAATTTGATCGATCCGATGTGAATTCTGAGTTTGCGCAAAACCTGGATGTCCTCGCCTCAGTACTGCTTAATAATGATGCTGATATAGTGATTCAGGGGCATACCGATTCGATGGGGTCTGAACTTTACAATCAGCGCCTGTCAGAGCGTAGAGCGTTAGCTGTTGCTCAATATCTACAAGGTCGGGGTGTGAGCGGTCAGAGACTTCAAATACTTGGTTTTGGTGAAGATCGGCCGATAACCAGTAATGCGACGCCTCAAGATCGCTTTCTTAACAGGCGCGTCGAAATAGATATTCAGTAACGACCATTTGGTTCGTTTCGGGGAGGTAGTGGCAAGTGAACAGTAAATGGTTGGGTGTTTTCGGGCTATTGACCATCGCGTCGCTATCTTCCTGTAGTTCCTCCAATAGCAACAACGACATATTGGACAAGAGCCAGCTGTATGCCTACCGCTCCACGAGCGAGTTCGCACCGGTGCTTAAGAATTGCGCACTAGCTGAAGTCATTGTTGATACCTGTACTTTAGAAACCCTGCCTTTTATTGCTCAAGCCAATCCTGATTTCACTCGAAGTGACATCCTGGATAGGCTTCTTGTCACTCACGATTGGATGGGCCAGCGCTTCGAAGCACTGCTCAACGATGCGCCTGACAAAATGATTCCCTTGTTTGGTTCTCTGACTGCCATCACTATCGGTAGTACAGTAAGACCGTCTTTTTATTGGGCGGGGACTGGCTCTATTCAGCTAGACCCAGAAGGGTTGTGGTTAAGCGTTGAAGAAAAAGCGAACGTATCCGCAGAGGAAGACTACCGAAGTGGCTTTGGTGACGGTTTGCAATTCTGGTTTTTTGAAACGCTGCGAGATGGCAATCAGCCTGCGGTAACTTTTTACCGATTGGACGACGACAGTGAGCGTCCTTACGAAGACATAAAAATACCGATGTATCGCTTGCTGTATCACGAGCTAGCGCACGCAATCGATTACCTTCCAGCTGAGAGTATTCCCTCGCTAGATGCTTCGCTGAATCCAGCAGAGGCGCTGACCGTCAATGGGTCGTATTTTTTGTCCCCTCAGCTATCTCAAGAAATACCTTTAAATTCTGAAGTGTTATATGAGCTGGGTCAGGTGAGTTTCAGAGGGAATGAGGCAACTGATGACCAAAAGAGTTATGAGTCTGAGTTTCTAGGTGCAGAGATGGCATCTGATGGTGGAGCTCGGTACTACGCTTACAGCACTATTAGAGAGGATTTTGCCACGTTGTTTGCTGTATCCATGATGAAATATGACTTTGATCTGGACACCTACACAGCGTTTGTTAATAAGCCTGCTGACCTAAACAATTATTACTGTGACGAGCTTTTGGTAGGGTGGGGGCAGAAAAATCGCCTAGCCGATACCTTGGTCGAAGCTCGGGCACGATGGGTTCTGGAGCGTGTCTTGGGGCAGAGTACTCAGGTCGATGATTTTTTCAGCAATAATGCTAAACAGTTTGCCATGATGGACGCTGGAGTGGACTGGTGCACTAACCGTGATGCGGGTTTGCTGGCAGATGCTGCACCGTCAACACGTAGCAAAACTGTTTTGACCCAGGAGCAGAAAGAATCCGTTATGCGGCAACTTGAGTTTGAGCGCAGAGTCCGTATTCATTAGTCTTTGCACAAACGTTGGGAAAAACAGTGCTAGGCTATTGCGTCGTCACCGTTTAGAACTGATTACCTAATGTTTAAACAGCTGCTAGAGCAGATCACCGCAAGCTTAGATCCTGCAACCTCTAAAGCCCGTGTTCAACCTCTTGATATCGAACGCATCTGCGCTATTTTATTAGTGGAGATAGCTCGTTCAGACAATGATGTCTCTGATGTAGAACGCCAGAGCATCGCTGATGCACTGAGCGAGTCCTCAGCGCTTGATTCGGCTGAGTTGACTGAGCTGGTTAATGAAGCATTCGTTGATGCTGACAACGCTGTGTCGTTGCACGAGCATGTGCGACTGATAAACGATAATTTCAAGAAGGACGATAAAACAGCCTTGCTCGAACATATGTGGCGCGTAGCTTTTGCTGACGGGAACATTGACGGGTATGAGGAATACACCATTCGCAAGCTCAGTGACCTATTGCATATGAATCATCGCGATTTTATGCAGGCAAAACTGAAAGTTGTCGATGAGCGTTAGGAGGCAGAGCCGCTCGGAGAGCTGCTCGCGAAGTCACTCGCTAATGATTAACTCTCGAGTAGTTGTTGCGTTGTGACGACACTTTGGGAGCATGAAGCGGACGGCACACATTACAGTGTGCGGCAGTCTGGGGCGTCCATTCGTCTATACAGTAACCGAGTGTTCCACAGTCAGTGGAATCCGAACAAGCCGTTTGCCGGTGGTGTTTGGGACTGCTTAAGCCTACCCATACTCTACCGACCGCTGCATTCTCTACCACGCATTTTATTGTTAGGCGTCGGTGGTGGCGCGGTGATTCGGCAGTTGCAGCACCTGTGTGACTTTACTGAATTGTGTGCCGTAGAAATCGATGCGCAGCACATTGATATTGCATCACGATTTTTTGGCGTTGATGACCCTCGTGTGACGCTACACCACCAAGATGCCATTCAATGGTTGGCGAACTATACGGGTCCACCGTTTGATTTAATTATTGATGATCTTTTTGGTCACGATGAAGGTGAGCCGTTGCGGGCGTGTGAATTGACTTCCACCTGGACAGACTTGCTACGGCACCACTTAACTGAAGCAGGGCTGCTTGTGGTTAATTGCGTTGATTCGAAAGAATTGAAGAACGCGCTACCAGAGCTGGCTGATAGCGGGTTTAGATATGGGTATCGTTGGACCTTGCAGGCTTATGAAAATGCCATTGGCGTGTTGGGCAATGATCCCATTCATGCGCGGGACTGGTCTAAAAACCTAGAACTTACGGGCCTAGGGGCAGCCTCTCAACGTCAAGTAAGGGCAATAACAAGGCGGCCCATGAAAGGCTTGTAGCGTTTAAAAGCTATAAGCGAGATCGATGCTACTTTGCATGGAATAAGTGTCAGTGCCTCTAATTCCTACCTGAAGCGGGCCCAATCCAAATCCAAAGCTTAGGGCTGTCTTGTCTGCGTCTCGACCACCTTCGTAACTTAGGCCGCCTCTGATAGCAAAGTTCTTAGTGCCAAATTCTGCACCAACTGCAATTATTTGAGTTTCTAGATTGTCTACTTTTGCCTTGTTAAGTGCTAAGTCGCCTGTGAGGCTGAGCTTGTTTTTCTGGAACGCTGCGCCAACTATCAATTGGGGTGTTGTTTCAAACTCAAAGCCGTCTTCGGTCTCAATGTTTTCTGGAATGAGGTTTCGTACAACGGCTGCTAAGCGAATAGGGTATTGGTTTAAATCGAGCGCTGCACCAATGTCAGCCGTAAAGGAGCTCTCTGTTACTTCGCTATCTTCAAACTGATCGACGAGGTCAACAGCATTATCGTCAAGCTCATCAGCAATACTCGTATTAAGATGGTAGGCCGACAGCGAAGAAAATTTCGGTGTAATACCTGCGTCAACAGCATAGCCTGCAATGTTGATCGTAGAAGCCATACTGATACCTAGTTGCGTTCTTAACAACGCACTGGTGGAGCCACTAGACAGTAAGACATCTTCGGGCTGCTGTACGCCTAGGGGTATGCCTAATGCATTGGCTTCCAAGTAAGTGGAGTTACGAATCTCATCCAGCGTCAGAGTGTTGTTATCGAGTAAATCAGCAAATTCGCGAAGGTAGTCTTTATCGGATTCCACAATGTCAGGGCCCGCTGATCCTGTGCCTCGTAGTTTTATGCTGACAGCATAAGGGTAGCTTGCACTAGTAACCGCTACACCGAAATCAGCTGTTAGCTGAAGATCAATATTCCCATCTTCAACACCATTGATGGCATCCAGAAGCTGATTCGATAAATCTGATAAATCTTGAGTATTGTCTATGCACACATCATCAGCGTCTCCAAATATGGGATCACATTGAACTTGACGATTACTGAGATCATCAATTTGCGTTTCGATGTCGCTCACGAGGTTTTCATTTGCATCTTCCGTGAGGGTATCTGCAAAGGTGCCTGAGTCTCGAAGATCTGCT
>CALKLO010000034.1 GCA_937991945.1 uncultured Granulosicoccus sp. | reverse complement strand
CTTGCCGAAGAAATGGTCACAACGGAGCTTGTCCCATTAGGCGTCACGTTCATTGATGTAGAAAACCAATAAGACCATGAGTCACCAACGCCGCTTGCTGATGCTAGTAGCGTTGGTGCTTATATTGTCCTTAATCAGCTTATGCTTAGGACAGAACTGGATCGATTTACGGCAGGTACTAACACTGCCGTTTACCGATCCAGACTCAACAACAGCGGTAATCGTTAGAGAAATTCGATTACCGCGCACACTCATAGCCATTGTTGCAGGCATGTCCCTAGGCTTATCAGGTGCAGCAATGCAAGGCTTACTACAAAACCCATTGGCAAGCCCTGGACTGGTGGGCAGTGCCAGTGGAGCAGCCTTAGGCGCGGTCACCGCCCTGTACTTTTTCAGCGGTGCGTGGCACCCTCAGACCGTCCCATTAGCCGGAATGCTGGGCGCACTGGTAACCACCGCCTTGGTCTATCTTATGGCGGGGCGAGACGCCACGGTAAGCACTCTAATACTGGCAGGCGTCGCTGTGAATGCACTGGCTGCCGCCGGTTTATCGCTATTACTAAACCTTGCACCTAGTCCTTTTGCCGTTAGAGAGCTAGTGTTATGGACTCTTGGCGATTTATCAGATCGCAGCCTCAATGACCTGTGGGTCATGCTGCCATGCTCCTTGGCAGGTTGGGCACTACTAGCCGGCACAGGACGCTCTTTAGATGCCTTAACCCTTGGAGTCCGAACCGCTAACAGCATGGGTATCAACACCTATTGGATTTCTTGGCGTATTTTCATTGCGGTCTCATTGTGTGTTGGCGCAGCCGTTGCCACCACTGGCATGATCGGTTTTATTGGTCTTGTCGTGCCGCACCTACTCCGCCCTTTAGCGCAACAGCAACCGGGCAAATTATTACCCTTATCCGCTCTAGGTGGTGCGGCAATGCTGCTATCCGCCGATATCGGTGTCCGACTCATTGATCTATACACGACACTGCCGGTGCCATTAAAAGTGGGCGTTCTAACCGCTCTCGTGGGCGCGCCCTTTTTCTTGTTGCTCATTTTGAAAAGCCGCAGCAACTACTTGCGATAGTCTGACTATGACTGCCTCCATCTGCCTAAAAGCTACCGCTGTCGATATTAAAAAATCAGATCGTTATCTGGTGAAAAACGTATCTATGGATGTTTACAGTGGAGAGCTAATCGGGCTGATTGGTCCCAACGGTGCGGGTAAATCAACCCTACTCGGTGCTCTTGCAGGTATCGATGAACCCACGGCTGGCAGCATAGAGTTAAGTGATACGCCGATTCGTAATATTCCGCTTCAAGAACGGGCAACTCGCATAGGTTGGTTAGAACAACTTGGTACCGTTCATTGGCCTGTCTCGGTAGAACGGCTTGTCATGCTCGGCAGGATTCCACATTTACCCGCTTGGGGGAAAGTGTCGGAAGCAGATCATACGGCCGTTGAGCACGCTCTCACGGTTGCAGACTGCCTGAGTATTCGACATCAGATAGTGACTACATTATCGGGGGGTGAGCGTTCGCGTGTATTACTGGCTAGAGCATTAGCCGCAGAGCCGATGCTGTTGTTCGCTGATGAACCGGTCTCAGCGCTAGACCTAGGTCATCAACTTCAAACCATGCAACTGCTTAGAGACTTTGCCACAGGTGATAGAGCCGCTGTTGTGGTGCTGCATGATCTGTCACTTGCCGCTCGGTATTGCGACAAATTGTACTTAATGAATGCTGGAGAGATTGCTGCTCACGGAGAGATTGCCTCAGTTTTAAGCAATTCGAATTTAGAGAAAGTGTACGGCGTAAGCGTCATCAGTGGCTGTGAGCAAGTGCCTTGGATTGTTCCGTTAGAGCGCTTATAGCGTCTTCACCACATTGGCTGCTATTGAGATGCAGCTGAAACTAGGCTATGCAGACTTAATGTTATCCGACTCTATAAACGATAGAAAATCTGTTGCTGTAAGCGGTTTGCTGCACAAGTAGCCTTGGTATTCTTCACAATTGAGTGAACGAATATGAAACAACTGCTCCGGTGTTTCAACTCCTTCAGCAACGACGGTCATGCCTAAATCATGGGCTAACGATATGACCGCCTTGATGATAGGAATAGGCTCTATCTGAGATCGAATTTCACGCACAAATGATTGATCAATTTTTAATTGGTCCAACGGAAAACGCTGTAAATAGCTCAGCGATGAATAACCTGTGCCAAAGTCATCAATGGAAATTTTAACGCCAAGATTTTTAAGATTCTGCAAAGTCAGAATATTGGATTCAGCGTTCTCCATGATCATGTTTTCGGTTAGTTCTATGATCAAAAACTCGGATGGTAATTCACTATCTTCCAATGCACACCGAACGGTGTCGAGAAAATCAGGTTCATGAAGTTGGCGAATGGACACATTCACTGCGATCTTAAAATCGGTATGCCCTAAGTCATGCCACTCTTTAGTTTGCCTGCAAGCTTCCCGCATTACCCATTCACCAATGGAAACAATCATCCCAGAGGTCTCTGCAAGCTCAATAAAATTGACCGGAGACACCAATCCTAATTCCGGGTGTAGCCAACGAACCAATGCTTCCGCACCTGCAATCTCATTTGTTTTAACATCAATTTTTGGTTGATAGACAACAAATATTTCTTCTTTTTCAACAGCTGTTCTTAGCCCATTTTGTATGCTTAGCAACTCACGCGCTTTAGCATCCATATGATCCGAATATATTGCGAAAATAGAATCTGTTCTGCGCCGCGCATGCCTTAGCGCAGTTTCAGCGTTATTGATCAGTGATTCTACTGTGTCTAGTTCAGAGCCGACCAATGAAACACCAATGCTGACAGACATATATATGGCTTGCCCTGAAATATTGAAAGGCTCATCGAGGGCTTTGGTTAATGCCTGAGTCAAGCTCTCTAATAAGACTTGTATTTGAGCGGTATCTGTCCAAGGCATGAGCGCTACAAATCTATCACCGTCTAAGCGTGCGACCGTTGGCATACCACTACCCGACTCTTCTTTAGAAAACCAAGGTTGTTTCGCACCACCGCGAAGACTATCGATAAGTAAATCACTGAATGATTGCAGCACGATGTCACCATTCTGCGGCCCGAGCGAATCATTGATTGACTTAAAACGATCGATATTGATGAGTACCAATGCAGACAACTGTTTGTCGTCGCCTCCTTTAGTTAGGCGAGTTGCCAACATTTGCCGAAACCAAGTGCGGTTTGGTAATCCAGATAAAGGGTCAACCTCACTCATTCTCTTTTGCCACGCAATAGCGCTAATGGTATTGCGTAGCCTTAATACTAATTCACTGGCATCGATAGGTTTCGCTAGGAAATCTGTTGCACCCAATGTTAAAGCTTTTAATTTGGTTTCAGCATCATTGGCTGACGTCAGCACGATAACAGGCAAGTAACGAAGCTTCTCATCCTCCCGAATCAATCGTAAAATATCAAAACCGGTTACTTCAGGCATGACTAAATCAAGTAACAATACATCGGGAAGCTCTTGCCTTAGTCGATCCATTGCTTGCGTGGAATCGCTAACGGCTACAAATTTTATATACCCTTCAGCTCTAAGATGAATCTGCAACACGTCCATGTTGAGTGGTTCATCGTCGATCATCATGATCTTGGCATCGTCATACAATAACTTTGCAGACTCGTATGCATCCTCCTCGTATCGTTGGATGCTCATGCTGATCGTCTCATTTCTTCAGACTCAGCCCACCCACTGGCAACTCTGTTTGAGTAAGCTTTGATCACATCGATACGCAAGCTCACCTGCTCTGCAGAGTTACTTTGCGCTGCGACTTCAAGATCAGCCGCAATTTCTGTGAACCCTGAAAAGCCAACACTTCCGCCGGAGCCTTTTAACCAATGACCTATCTCGCCAACGGTTGTCCAGTTTTCTTGTTCAGCGGCAGCATCTAGTGACTTAATTTGCTCATTAAGTCGTCCTATAAACCGTTCAACCAGTGGGATGAACGCAGGATTTTGCTTCACTAACTCACTAAACACAGAGCCCGTGTCGTTAGCAGCGTCACTGAGCAAGCCTCGTTCAATGACATTCGTTGTTCTATCACCATCATGCAGAACTGCTTCACCGGCAGACAAACGCGATGCTAGCTGCTGAATCTCGTTCAAGCTATCTGCTGATGTACGTTCATTACCGGCATCGACTGCTTCTTCCAGTGCCTTTGCAGGCTCGTACAAGCAAGTAAACCCTACGGTGCCACCAGAGCCTTTTAACCAGTGTGCTTTGTCTTTTAGTGCGGACCAATTAGCCTCTGCATGCAAATGCTGCATGGCGTCCAACTCGGTCGATAACTTGTCTAGAAACTTTTCGACAATGACACCAAATTGGGCATTGCCAGCAGTCAGTGAGCTGTAGATCAGAGTGTCACGAGCCTCGACTGAATGCTCGGCTGAATGCTCGGCAGTAGTGACCGAAAGTTGTGATTGGCTATCACTGCGGTTCAAAGGTTCAACAACCGCCGGTTTTTCGATCGGCTTGCCCTCGAGTAATTTTGCCAATAACTGAGTTAGCTTTGGAATGTCGATAGGTTTAGTTTGATAGTGCGAAAACCCAGCTGACAGGATTTTTTCTTCATAACCTTTCATAGCGTTTGCCGTCAACGCCACAATGGGCTGCTTGATTCCCTCTTTACGCATCTCGGCCACAGCATCATACCCATCCATTACAGGCATTTGGATGTCCATGAGTACAGCCGCATAGTCGGATGCCAAGGCCATTTCTAGCCCCACTTTTCCATTCTCAGCAACCGACACGGATAACCCTAGGTCGGTGAGCAAGACTTGTAACAGTTCGCGATTTTCTGGCGCATCGTCCACGACGAGTATTCGGGCGGCTGGAAATTCCCAATGTTGATTATCACCATCGTCAAGCATATCCAGTGAATCGAGAACCTCTTGCGGGGTCTCCAAACGAATACCGGTAACATCACCCGTGGGCACGTTTACCACAAAGGTACTGCCCTCGCCTGGAACGCTTGATACTTCGACTCGACCACCCAAGGCTTCAGCCAATTTCCGGCTTATGGACAGTCCGAGTCCAGTACCACCAAAACGACGCGTTATTGAGGAGTCAGCTTGAGTAAACGCATCGAATATTGTGGCTTGCTGAGCTTCATTCATACCAATACCAGTATCAACGACTGCAATTGAAATTTCTTCGCCTCTCACATCGTGGCTTATATCGAGCTTGACGCCGCCTTGCTCAGTGAACTTAATTGCGTTACCCACAAGGTTGGTCATAATTTGGCGCAACCGCGATGGGTCCGAAAATATATGCTCAGGTAGGGATGACGTAATGTTTAAATCCAGATATATAGACTTTTCATCTGCTTTGACTTTGAGTACTTTAACCACTTCGTTAGCAAGAGGACCAATCGTTGTCGGAATACTCTCAACGTCCATCGCCCCGCTTTCAACCTTAGACAAATCCAACACATCGTTGATGAGCTCTAATAGATGCTGGCCACTTTTTGAAATGGTTCCGAGATGGCGCTTGCGATCATCAACGCTTAGATCGATGCCTCGGCTTAACACCTCTGTGAAACCCAGTATGGCTGTCATTGGCGTACGAATTTCATGACTCATATTCGACAAGAACGCGCTCTTAGCCACGTTTGCCTCTTCAGCCGCCTCCATAGAGTGTCGTAGCAATTGTTCTTTTTCTTCTAACAGCGTGATGTCATCCATACTGATCAAGACACCACCCACTCGATCTGTGCCACCCGTTACTGGAGAGCAGTTGACCATAAATTTACGTATGGATCCTGTTGCATCAGTGAATCCAACCATAGCGTTATGTACAGGCTCACCTGATACAAACACCGATTTCCAGGGAAGTCCCGTTATGCCTTGTTGATCGTAAACCCATCCTAACTTGTCAGCCTGAACCCCCATTAAAGCATCTGCAGACTTCCCGTTTAGAGTCGCAAAAGCGGCATTGGCAAGCACGATGTTTCCACGCTTATCCAACACAATCAGCGCCTCGGCAATAGTATCCAAAGCGTTTCGAACTCGGCCTGGTACCGCTGAGGAAGGGTTTAACTCCTTTAGCATTTTCCCTAAGTAGAAATAGAACAAAGGAAAACTAAGCAACGATACGAATAGCATCAAGCCGAACTCAGATTTTCTCCAACGGTCAACTAGGGAGGCCCCAACCTGTTCAACAAAATGAAATCGTAGAACTCCCCACTCGTATTGGCCACGGTAAACATCTACCGTCATTGTGGGCTGTATGGATTGATCAATCTCAGCACCAAAAACGACTGTGTCTCCATCTCGCTTACGAACTAATTCAATGGAGGCAAGCGTAGGGTTACGCTGTACAACAAACTCTAGGTTATCTCTAACGCCCAGCAACACACCACGATCGATCAACGTAGACGTTGATGTAGCTAGTGATTCTGCAAGTGATACTCGACCTTCAGATACAGCAGCGATCCTATCTGGAACGAACCCCATGAACAGCGCGAGTAAAATAATAGAGGTAACTAACGAGGATAGTCCGAACGCGATGTGAAATCGTGGGGAGAATGTTGGCCTGCTCCGGTAGAGAGCTGTGATTGTCGACCACATTATTGGATCGACTGAGATCTTGTCTTCAAGGAAACACTGTTATTCAAACGATGGACATGACTAGCCGCACAGACAAGACCCCACACTAGGAATTCATGCTTACAGTAATGTCCAAAAGAGAATGTCTGTAACACTGTATTTAAGTTACTCGGAATGGTCTCAAAATAGATTAGGCAAGCTGACAGGTACAAAATCCATGTACCGCTTCTTGACTGGAATCGGCACACAATGCTTATTCTTCAATTTATTTACCTACGCTCAAGCAGTGAAAAATAACTAAAGTGCACAGTTCCTAATTTAATGACTTTTAAACTCGTAACAGCGACTAATATGTGAACTTATCGACGTTTTAAAACGTCTAAATGACTAGCCCTAAACCAAGAGCCAATCTTGTATCAATACCCTAGGAAGCAAAAAAATCAACCTGACAACGCACTCCACTTGGAATGGTCATCTCGGGGTTATCTAGGGTCAGACGAACACCGTAAGTTGCGCTCGCAGCATCAGCAACAGAATCTATTCGGCGCACCATCGCCTCAAGGACCTTATCTTCAAAACCTGGCACATCGAGTGATATCTGCGCACTCATACCTGTTTCCACAGTACCCAAGTAATCAATAGGTATGATCACCTCTACGTTCAGTGGATCTAGCTGGGCAACTTGATATATGGGATCGTTATCAACGTATTCCCCAGTTGTTTTATAACGCTCGGTAATCGTCCCACTAAACGGGCTACGAATTTCTCGCCGATTCAATGAAGCACTGGCACGCTCAACTTCAAGTTCGGCCAATATTTTTGCTTCGCGTTCCTGAGCGACCTGCAATTCAGCAATTTTTGCTTCTGTGGTTACTTGGTCCATGACTTGTCGCGAGACACTGGCTGTCTTCAGCATTTTCTCATTACGCGCTCGCGTTCGATTCCCAAACTTTGCAGTAATACGGCGCAAATCCACAGACGTAGAACTGTCTGCCACTTGCTCAGCTATAGCTAAGCTCACACGCTCGACACTGCTCTCTAATCTTGCAACGACTACACCTGCGTTGACATAATCGCTACGATCAAAGTAACTTTCAGCGATGAGACCAGGTACTGCAGAACCCAACTCAATCAGGGCACTAGGCTCAATGACACAGTCCATATCAGACAACACCTCAAGAGATGCATCTGTTTTTGTCATAAACCCTGCTAACAAACATCCAACGATGACTGAGTAACAAGTGCCCTGCACTAATTTAAATCCCGGTGGATTAATCCTTTTAGAAACCGGTACTACTGCGGTCGAAGGAGCAAAAACCATTACATTAATCCGTATATACGTTAACTACAAAGCCAGTTGGTCAATCAGCACACCTCTTAGCGCTCGCCAAGAACGTGTACCAATGGATTCCGGGCGGTGCTCAAGCGTAATGAATGCTCGGCCACCTATCCCAACTGCTGATGTGTCTTCTGGTAAATCTATTTCTAGATGAAATACAGGGTCAATAGTCTCCCAACCCTGATTCTCAGAGGATGCAACGGGTATGCCGCCGTAACCCCGCCCGGCTAAGGCCTGACTAGGCAGCAAACGGTTAGCTGCTGGTGTCTGCTGCGACAAGACACCCTCAATCGAGTCCTCAAAGCGTTCTGCCAATCGTATATTGATAGAACGCACACCTTCCTCGACTCTAGAGATGTCACGTTGCCTAACGACGGCTTTTACGCGTAAATCCTTGGAATTTACTACGTGGCCCAAGCTGGACCCTGCCGTTATGTATTCTCCAATTTGTGAGTTTTCAGAATTCAAACTCACTACCCCTGACACTGATGCCCGTACAATAAGCTCAGACAAAGACTCACTTATTTGGTTAATCGCGTTACGTGTATCTTTCATATCTTGGCGTAGCGATGGTGCCGCCACAGGCTCATTAATTAACGCTGCTTGATACTGCAATGTCAAAACATCCAACTCACTTTCCAAGACAGCAGCACGTGTAGTCAAGACTAAATCTTTCACACGCAATATAGGCTCACCGACCTCTACAGACTCCCCTTGTGCCACAAATACTTCGGCTAATTCGCCCGTTTGAGGTGCAAATAATTGAGCCTGATGAGAGACATCTATGACGCCTTCGGCACGCGTATGTGTAGGAACCGGCACCAAGAAGATAACTCCAGCCACAGCCGCTACTAAACCAACTGTTGTTAGTACCGCTCGAGGCCTGGTGGCATTCAGTTCATCTGAGCTCCTCAGGTAGTTAGCAGTATTCAAAATAGGCTTAATGCCCAATTGGTACAATGCAAACGCTGCTAGCACGCTCCCCAGCACGGGATACCTCGACGCCAGATACAACGCTATGGTCAGCGTGATAAGCCAACGATAGATACCTGCACTGAGGCCATAAGAACAAAGCCAGCGACGCTCTCCTCGACCTGTTACGGGCGAGCGTAGTGATTGAACACCTAGAATGTATCGACGGCACAGATAAATAATATAGCGACTTGAACGAGGGGCCAGATTAGGCATATCCAGAGCATCTTGCAAAATTTGATACCCATCGAATTTCAATAATGGATTAGCATTTAAGACGATGGTTGACACTGACCCAGTCAATGCGATGGCAAAACCTAGATCTGCAAGTAAACCCGGCTCTACACTTAACCATATGATCAAACCAACTGAGGCCAGAGCGCCTTCTGCAATCATGCCCGACGCGCTCACCAGCATGCGTTTGAAGCGGCTTTTAAATCGCCATATATCCGTGGCATCCACGTACGGCACTGGCATCAACACTAAAACCGTAATTCCTGCCTCGTGAACCGATCCGCCAAAACGCTTGATAGCAACGGCGTGAGCTAGCTCATGCGCACCTTTTAGCACAGGGTAGACAATGAGTAGTTGCCACCATTGCTGGGGTGTATTCGCCACTACTGCAATCTGTTTAAGAATATCGGAAAAACTTAGTGCAGCAACACCTACAGATGACAGTAAAAATGCAGTAAAAAGCCATAATGACCACCGAGATAAAAGCGGTTTACAACTGGCATTTAAGCGATCAAGACACTTATCCGGATCCAGCAAGGGGATACGAATAGCCAATGGGTTGTGCCAACTCGATACCTTTTGCGTATTCAGCTCCTTAACTCTATGCTGGATGCGTAAATTTGAGTGTTCATCTCCCAGACCAATCATACCGAGCTGGGACAATGCGATGAGACTGGCTGCAATAGCCTCTCTCTCCTCTGCATCACAGTCGTCAGCTAAGTTCTCCAGAATAATTTGAACTGTCGTTACACCATCAAGATCAAGCACAACACGTCGAGCCATCGCGTTGATGCGAGCATGTTGACCGGTTACGTTGTTGTGGGTAAACAACCACAGCTCGCCACGTACATCCTGCTCAACGAACTCTACTCCAGGTAATCTAGAAGGCGTTAAATCAGCAACGGCATCCCATTGAGTGTATTCAATACTCATGTTACCGAATCAAACCCATTCGCCAGGCCAGCACTTTCGCTTTCTCGCGTAGGCTTCTCGTATAAACCCATGCCAGTGAATGAGATCCTGCATGAACTTTGGCAACACCTTCCATCCCTGGCAACAACGCTTCGGGGAGTTCAGCCAACTTTGCAGGCACTCTGAACATGTTTGCATTACCCGTGGTTGTTGCAACCGGTAGCACCGATTCAACTGACGCGTTCCATGTTTGATTAGGCAATGCTGACATCCTAACGTCCGCTTGCTGTCCCGGTGTAACCAACCCAACATCTTGTTCTTTTATATCCAGAACCAAGCGATATTCGTTCGTCGCAGCAATTGTGAATAAGGTATCGCCCTGCGTGACGGCCGAACCCAAACGCTGACTGAAATCGCCACTAAGCACGACACCATCAAACGGTGCTCTTAGTTCAGCCCTTTCCAGTTGTCGTTCAACAAGTGCCTGTTCAGCCGCAATGCGCGCTGTATCGGCTCGCAACCGCCCTAGTGCCACTCGATCACGTGTGGCTAAAGCTAGATCAACAGCCTGTTCATTTTTTATTTTTTCGCTTTGCCATTTGTTTACCGCTAAATTCAAGTCTTGAGCATCTAGTGTGGCTAGCAGCTGCCCTTGCTTAACGCTTTCCCCTGCTCTCGTATGAGAGGTGGCAACAAAGCCATTTTGAGGTGCAATAATAACCTGCAAATCTTTCGCTTCGATAGCAGCGTGTGCGGTAAATCTATGCTCAATGGGTATGAATAAACTAGCCAAAATGGCGACAGCAGCGACTGTCATCCCGGGGCGTTTAATGCCTAGATCAAGTATATTTTTACGACTCAATGTTTCGACACTAGAGTGCTTCAAACGAGCCCATATTCCGCGTTGTTCATCCATTCGCCGCGTTAATAAATCCAAAGACGGCGCTAACAGTGTTTGAATTGCAGTTTCTTGCGCTTGAGTGAAGGGCTGTCCCTGTGGCCTTTCTAACAGAACAACCGCATGCGCTTGAGTCGATGTCTTGTCCAGTAATGCAGCTCTTATCTCAATATCACTTTTAGGATACACAACACCTAAAGAAGGGTTCTCGCCCTGTTCTGCGAAAAGCTTTGCACTAGCGGGATAGTCTTTAGCCACATCGTCGATATTCTGAGCAGATAGAGCTGAGACGGCGCGACTCAACAATGTCTCTTTCATTGCCGCTTTCAATTGAGAAGGTAATACTTTGCGTTCATCAATCTGTGCTTGATCTGACAAGGCTATGATCGACAGCGATTGAACCATTGCACCAGCCTCAAGCGTAGCCAGTGTTACCCTTGAACAGCCGCAAAGGCGCTTTACGGTGTTGACGATTGAAAGCGCTATCGCTTCAGAGGTTGAATCCTCGAAAGATGCTTTTAATACGGCAGAAGACAACGAGTCCAAGCCTTGATGTGTTGAATCTTCCTGCCCAACATTTGCAGCACTTGGCGTATCAAGCCTTTGAGCCGCCCAGCGGCAAAGCCGAAACATACCCGCTTGTTGCTCCAGGCTTTGCACTGAACCTTGCATGAGTAAAACACGATCGGCAGAGTCACCTAAGGGCAATGCAGTTAACGTTATTTCTGGCGTATTTTCGCCTGTCGACTCTGCTAGTTTCATTGCTACAGGCGTAAGGCTTGCCCTCGCCTTACGAGCCAATGACAATGCTACCTCAGGCGCTTTAATCTGCTCTGGACACCCGTGACGCCGGAGTAACACATCAGGTTCAGGACCGAATTCATATAAACACAACCATTGTCGATCATTGAGTAACAACGATAACCAGCTTAGCCACTGTGTCGCAGCATCAGCCGATTCGGCCGGTGATACAGACTTTGCTCTGCTGATTACATCTGAATTCATTGTGGGATCCGTAAAATGGGTTCTGTCGTTGCCAAATTTGCAACTTACAGGCCACACAACCAGTTGCTAGCTGCCCATGCGAGGCACCTTAGCGCTACAATAGACACACGAACCTGAGGAACATGACATGGCAGCTAACCCCGAGGCGGTAACGCATATGACGCCCGAAACAGCGCGTGCAAAACCTGTTCAGCCGGTATGGGATGACATAGCCCTGCTCGATCAGCAACTTAATGACGAAGAACGACTCATTAGGGACACGGCTAGAGACTATTGCCAGAGCAGCTTGATGAGCAGAGTCATCGACGCTAATCGCCATGAGCGTTTCGATAGAGACATCATGACCGAGTTCGGTAGCCTAGGGTTACTTGGAATGACGCTGCCGGAAAAATACGGTTGTGCCGGTGCTTCCTATGTTAGTTACGGATTAGTCGCACGAGAAGTAGAGCGTGTCGATTCGGGCTACCGCTCTGCAATGTCAGTTCAATCCTCATTAGTCATGCACCCAATTTACGCCTACGGCTCAGAGGAGCAAAGACAACATTATCTGCCAAAGCTTGCCTCGGGCGAATGGGTCGGATGTTTTGGTCTGACTGAACCAGACCACGGCTCAGACCCTTCAAGCATGATTACTAGAGCCACCAAAGTCGATGGCGGCTACAGTCTTAGTGGTGCGAAAAACTGGATCACCAATTCTCCGATCGCCGATGTCTGCGTTATCTGGGCAAAATCTGACGCGCATGAAGGCAAGATCAAAGGGTTTCTAGTCGATAGAGACAATCCTGGTTTAAGCACACCTAAAATCGAAGGCAAGTTTTCTCTCAGAGCATCAATAACCGGCATGATTCAATTGCAAGATGCAGTGGTCGGTGAGGACAAAATCCTACCCAATGCATCAGGCTTAGCGGGGCCCTTCGGATGTCTTAATCGGGCCCGTTACGGCATAAGCTGGGGGGCAATGGGAGCCGCTGAAGCTTGCTGGCATCAATCTAGAACCTACACACTAGATAGAAAACAATTCGGCAAACCATTAGCCGCAAACCAATTGATCCAGAAAAAGCTTGCGGATATGCAAACTGAGATCACTCTAGGGTTGCAAGGCTCACTCAGACTTGGGCGTCTGATGGACGAACACAATGCCTCAGCGGAACTCATCTCATTGATGAAACGAAACAATGCAGGCAAAGCACTAGACATTGCTCGCCAAGCACGGGACATGTTAGGAGGCAATGGCGTATCAGATGAATATCATGTCATACGTCATGTTATGAACTTGGAAGCTGTCAACACTTATGAAGGCACCCACGATGTTCATGCACTTATTTTAGGTCGTTGCCAAACGGGGTTGCAGGCCTTCTCGTGAGCTCTAACAGCACGACAAGTGAGAGCGAAAAACTACTGGATGCGCTTATCCAAATTGTTGGACAAGCGCATGTACTCACTGGCGATCAAGTCAATCAACGAGCCACTCACTTTTGGGACAGTTCGCCGCTAATCGCTAAAGCGCTCGTCAGACCCGCAAATACCCAGCAGACTTCAGACGTTTTAAAACTTTGTCACGAAGCCTCCCAAGTCGTTGTAACGCATGGAGGCCTAACAGGCTTGGTAGACGGCAATCACACAACCGATGCCGATATCGTTTTGTCTCTTGAAAGGCAGACTGCAATCGAGTCTGTGGACGAAAAAGGCCACACAATGGTCGTGCAAGCTGGCGCTATTTTACAAAAAATACAAGAGGCGGCCGCTAAAACAAATCTTCAATTCGGGCTTGATCTAGGCGCGAGAGGCTCCTGCACCATCGGTGGGAATATTTCTACCAATGCAGGTGGGCTTTCAGTGCTTCGCTACGGTATGACACGAGAACAAGTTCTGGGTTTGGAAGTCGTGCTTGCAGATGGCACTGTGTTGTCTTCAATGAACCAAATGATGAAGAACAATGCCGGCTACGATTTAAAGCATTTATTTATCGGTAGCGAAGGCACACTCGGTGTCATTACTCGTGCAGTACTAAGGCTAAGAGCTGCAACACCGCACGTCGATACCGCTATGCTGGCTTTCTCCTCATTTGAGCAAGTTACCGACCTACTCAATGACATCAGTGCATCACTCAACTCCTCTCTAGATGCATTTGAAGTTATCTGGCAACCTTTTTACCAGCTCAATACAAACCCTAAAATTGAAGGCACAAGTACGGCCCCCTTACCAGCGAGCTACCCGCTGTACGCAATTGTCGAGACTCGTAGCAACCAAGCTGATAGCGCCACAGATCAATTTCAGCAGGCGTTAGAAAATGCGATGAACAATGGACTCATCCAAGATGCCGTCATTGCTCAGTCAGAAAAAGAACGTACTAACATATGGCATATACGTGAACATATCGACATCGCGCTAAGTCACAACCCCGTATTTGTTTATGACATCAGTTTACCCATTGCTGACATGGGCCACTATGTCGAGACCACCATTTCGACACTAGAAAAACAATGGCCGGGAGTCATAGTCTACGTGTACGGGCATTTAGCTGATGGGAACCTTCACGTACTGGTTGCCCCACCTTGTGAGAGCCCTGTTGATGAAGAGACTCGTTGTAATTGGCAAAACATCAGCAACGATATTGTTTACATCCCACTCCAAGACTTAGGTGGCTCGATCTCCGCCGAACACGGTATTGGTCTAACTAAAAAAGCCTATTTGCATTACTCCAGAACACCTGCTGAAGTAGAGCTGATGAAAACGTTGAAGCAAACGCTAGATCCTGCTGGTATTTTAAATCCTGGCAAGATCATTTAAGCGCCTCATTTGACTATCTAACATGCAACAAGTAGCTGGGCTTGTAATCCCTTTATTCGGACTGGTATTTCTCGGCTATTTAGCAGGCCGATTCAAGCGCATTCCATTGGATGGACTCGCCTGGTTAAATTTCTTCATCGTGTACTTAGCGCTACCAGCGCTTATATTCAGGCTGCTCAGTGATACACCGGTATCTGAATTCGCAAACGTACGTTTTTTAATCGCAACAAGCCTTGGCACCTTTTTAATATTTGTTTTGTGCTTTTGCATCGCAAAGCTTGCACGAAAAACAGATATACCAACAGCGACCATCCAGGGCTTTGCCGGCGCTTACGGCAACATCGGTTACATGGGGCCACCATTAGCAATTGCTGCGTTTGGACCAGAAGCCGGCGTACCTGTTGCCTTGGTATTCTGCCTAGATAACGCAATGCATTTCACGTTAGCACCCACGCTTATGGCTATAAGCAGCAAGAAACCCCAGTCCGTACTAAAAATCGTATCGGGCATTGTTCATAAAATAATAACTCACCCGTTTATATTGGCGACGCTAGCCGGCATGGGAGTCGCTTGGTTAAACCAGCCACTTCCAGCAGCGCTTAATCAATTATTGTTGTCGCTGTCGAACGCAGCAGCGCCTTGCGCCCTTTTTGCGATGGGCGTTACCGCGGCAATTAGGCCACTCAAACGCATTCCCGCAGAGCTTGGCTATTTGATTCCAATCAAGTTAATTGTTCATCCACTGCTTGTTTATGTACTCGTAAGCAACATACCCGGAGTTAGCACTCTTTGGCTCCACTCGGCTGTTCTATTAGCAGCCTTGCCTTCTGCAACGAATGTTTTCGTTATTGCTCAACAATATAAGGTGTGGGAAGAACGCGCATCCAGCGCCGTGGTTTTATCCACGCTATGTTCAATAGCCAGCGTAACGGTGTATTTGTATCTGGCAACCAACGGTTTTATTTAGGCGCTAAGAACTGTTGCCAAACTGCATTTGTAGTCGTACTTCCAGTGTGTTGGCAACTCGATACAAAACCATCATGGTCACCAGGCAGTAGGCGCTCATTACCAACAGTTGAGCCTCAAACCCTACTCCCCTATCGATAAACCAACCTGTCATCCCTGGGCCTAATGCGGAGGCAAAGACCATGGCAGCCGATACGACAGATCGAATCGCTCCCAAATGCCTAGTACCGTAGACTTCCGGCCATATAGCACCAAACACCGCACCCGATACCCCGTAAGAACTGCCTAGCAAAAACATGAACGCAACCATTGTCCAAGCGTCTGTAGCAATTGACAGTAAAGCGCAACCCAACGTCAAAGGAAATAGAAAGAACGGCAAAAGCTTGCGCGCAGAGAACTTGTCAATAAGCTGCCCAGTCGCCAACCCCACTACAACAGAGGTAATTGCCATAACGGCAAAAGAGGCTGCGACCACCTCTAAAGACCATTGTTTAATCTCGCTAAGATGAACCTGGTGAAAAAACACTGATGTGCCAATGAACGATGGTGCAAGAACACCCGTACAGACTGCCCAAAACGGAGCATCTCGCAGCACTTCAGCTCGCAGCCACTGGCGACCATTTTCAGAAATATCCAAATCTTGCCGAGTTGGGCTGCGTGGTGTTGACAAGCAAAAGTAGCTCAAAGGCAACGCCACACAAATGAGAATCACTGAGGCCAGTTGCCAAGCGACACGCCAGTCTGTAACGGCCAGCAGCGCTACTAAGGCGATCGGCAAGAGACCTTCGCCAAGTTGATGGCCGGTCGTCGTAATGGACACCGCCCTGCCACGTTCTGCGACAAACCACTTGCCCATGGCAACCATGGCCGTATGAGTCATCATTCCTTGGCCGAACAATCGCAAAAAGTAGATGCTCAGTAAAAGAATGGTTACCGAATGTGCAGAAGCCATCAAATACGCCGCTATAGCCAACAGTACGATGCATACAGCTGCGACTTTGTAGATAGCGACGGTATCAAGTACTCGCCCTATAACCACCAAGGTTGCGGCACTGGCCAGTGTGGCGATCATGTAGACCAGTCCAAAACCGCCATGAGAGAGGTCAAAATCGGCGCGAATGGCACCTGCAAAGCTTGCAATGAAGAAAGTTTGACCCACACTTGAGAAAAAAGTCAGCAGGACGCCACCTGCCAACCAGCGAGCATTGCTGCTCAAAAACAGGCTAAATGTCAGTAATTGGTCACGCATTCGGGCGAGTCTCTAAGAAGAGAGCTGATTGCGACGCCAAAAAGCAGTATACTTGGGAGTTATGTAGGGGCAGAATCACGCTCGTCGCATATGATTTCGGGAAAAGGCCAAGGCGTTCATGCCAGCAAACACATCAGACACACCGATGGTAATACCTTTTTGGGTTTTAATTCATACTGTTAGATAGTAAATCACTCAGCCACCCTAATCACACATTCATTCAAAACCGATTCCTAAGCTTATTTTAGCTTTGGATATCACCCTTTTCGTTCAAGAGATTATTACGTGAGTCAAGCCGACAGCGAACAGCAACTGAGAATTTGGAAAGACCTAGCCATCAGCAAGCAAGTGCTGATGAACGAAGCCGCTTCTGCGTTAAAGTTAAAGGAAGACTTTACTGCCGAGGACTTAAGATCTGCCCTCGACCAAGCGATTAAACGAGCCACTGATGCTGATTCCAACATGGGAGACACTCGAAACCGAGCGTCTGAAGAAATCGGCATCATGCAAGGGGAAGTTAAAAAGACCCTAAAATCTAAGGCTGAAGCAGAAGCACAGCGTGACGAAGCAATTCGTGCGAAAGAAGCTGCTGACCAAGCACTGATCGTAGGCCGAAAGGACAATGCAGAAGCATTGCTTAAAGCCAAGCGTCAGGTGGATGACAAACAGCGGGAACTCAAGGCGATCAACACTGCGTTGGCCGATACCCCTGATAACATCCTGAAAAAACTCAAAACTCTTAAAAAGCAAAAGTTAGACGAAGCTAATGCACGTAAAACTGCAGAAGACGCTAACCGCAAGCTAAAGAAAGAGAACAAGCAGCAAAAAGAAGAACTCGACACCCTATCTGAACTCAAAGAGCAAGCAGCCAGTCTGCTAGCAGCGTACCGTGAGCTGCGCACTTGGGCTGATGAAATGGAAGCTAAGTCGGACGACGATTCTGCTGCGGCACCAAAAGTTGACTCTAAGTTGCTTTCTGCAATCGAGACGACAACTGCTGGAGCTGACGAAGAAGAAGAAACGCGAGAAGCTGCTACAGCTTAATTTGCGCCGCCCGGTCAGCGGATATCGTATCCGCCGACCGGGAATTCGCAAATCTGCGTACAAAATGTTGGTATCTATGCTTCATGCTAGGTATATCATGACAGCTTGGCGTCAACCACTAAGCTGCTCAGTATGGCAATCCCTGCAAATACACTAAGCTCCCTCACTGCGAATTCTGGCCAGTCTCCTGACTCAACAGAGAAGCATGATCGCGAGCAATTAGCATTGGCTTTTCGTCTTGCCGAACGATTTGGACTGCACGAAGGTATCTGCAACCATTTCTCGGTTCAATTAGATGGACCCGAAGAACGCTACCTCATTAATCCTTACGGTGTGCATTGGTCTCAAATGCGGCCTGACTCCCTACTACTGGTAGATGGAAAAGGAACTATATTGAGTGGCGCTGGTGAAGTCGAAGACAGCGCGTTATTTATCCACGTCGCAGCCCACAGGGCAAACCCTAGGCACAAAGCGGTGCTTCATACGCATATGCCGTATGCAACGACTCTTACTTTATTACAAGGGGATGCATCGATACTTCCCATGTCACACCAAACGGCGACTCGCTTTCTTGGCCGCATTGGCTATGAACCCAACTTCGGCGGTTTGGCACATGACGCAGAGGAAGGCGCACGTATTTCGGATAAAGCGTCTCGATCATCTGACGTTGACATACTTTTTCTAGCCCATCATGGTGTTGTCGTTAACGGCAGCTCAGTGGCCATGGCTTTTGATGATCTTTATTATTTAGAACGCGCCTGCAGGCAGCATGTCTTTGCGATGCAAACTGGCGCACCGATTAAAATCATTCCTGATGACGTAGCCCAACAAACAGCCGAACAGTTTCGGGAAAATTTGGCTTTCTACGCGCAGCAACATTTTAATGCGCTATCGGATGTTTTATCGGCCAACCCCAATCATCACTTCATCCTGTAAAGGCAACATAGCTAAACACTCTTTACCATGCTGCTTACACAGGAATCTTGGACACCCCACTACGCGGGAGAACGCTGCCTAATTCTCGAATTTGGTAACACCATTGAGCGCAAGCTTGTTGACCAAGTGGTTGCTATGAATGCGCGAATCAGCGCCGCTAGTATTGAAGAAAAGCTTGTAGGCGTGCTTGAATGCGTTCCTACCTTTCGCTCTCTTGCCGTTATTTTTGACCCTTTAATCGTTCACCCAGATCAGCTCATTGAACAGCTTCGCCTACTCGACTCCGACACGGGTGAAAAAGTAATCAGCTTAGGCACTCAGTTCGTCATCCCTGTCCACTATGGTGATGAATCAGGACCAGACTTGCACAGTGTCGCAACACTAACGGGACTAGACGAACAGCGCGTTATTGAAATGCATCAAGCAACAGAATTCTCTGTTTATATGCTGGGCTTTCTGCCAGGTTTCGCTTTTTTGGGCGATACCCCCAAAGAGCTTCATTTGCCTAGGCGCTCAGAACCTAGAGTCAGAGTCCCGGAAGGAAGTGTTGCTATCGCAATGCAACTCACTGGCGTCTACCCGTGGGACAGCCCGGGTGGATGGCATATTTTAGGCAAGTGCCCTGTTCCGTTATTTGATGGCACGCTGGCTCAGCCAGCACTGTTTAAGGCAGGTGATACCGTCAGATTTAAATCCATAGAAAAGGATGAATTTGACGCACTCAACGACTTGAAACTGCAGGGCCAATTTGATCGCGAAACACTGTGCTCGTCGCAGGCGTTGAGCCAATGAATACAATTACCGTCACCCGACCTGGCTTGTTAAGTACTGTGCAAGATAGTGGCAGGTTCAAACTAAGACATTTAGGAATACCGTGGTCCGGCTGCCTAGTCCCTGTTTGGCAAAAAATGGCGAATGCCCTAGTAGATAACGCTTTAGATAACAGCGTTATAGAGAGCTGGGAAGGCGGCTTAGACATTGCGGTTGCTGACAAAAGTGTCAGATTTGCATTCTGTGCACACGAGGGCGTCGAGCTACTGCTTAACGATGGTGTTAGCACGCAAAAACTTCAACCAGCAAAAAGCTATTTGGCCCCTTCGCACAGCACAATACTATTACGTAGCACCGGCAACTATAGACATGCGGTCATCGCGTTTTCAGGCCTTGAGGTGCAAAAACAGCTTGGTAGTTCATCGACCTACGCCAAGGCAACCTTGGGCGGCTTGAACGGCTCCGTATTGAAAACTGGCGACGTTATTTGCGTTAACGAAAACACGAGCGGTGCAGAGTATCAATGCACCAACCCCGTGCTCAAAGACTACGAGCAAAATGAAATCAGAGTTGTTCTCGGGCCTCAGCAAGATCACTTTTCCGATGAAGGCATTAACAACCTGCTGAATGGTAACTACACGCTTAGCACTGATGCAGACCGAATGGGTGTGCGCTTAACAGGACCCGAGGTTCAACATAAAAATGCGGCGGCTAAAGACATCGTATCTGATGCCATCGTACCCGGCTCAATTCAGGTACCTGGTACCGGCCAACCTATCGTGCTGCTTAACGATGCACACACCGCTGGCGGATACCCGAAAGTTGCTACCGTTTTGTCCATAGATCTACCCTTACTGGGGTTACGCAGGCCAGGCACTGTTTTTAGTTTTCGTGCAGTCTCTATAGATGACGCTATCAATGCCGTACGGGTTCAAGATAAAACAGTTCAGAAAGCTATTGGCTCTCTTAGCTGTGTTACCAACAACACCATCAGCAATGAAACATTGTTTAAACACAATCTAATTGGCGGTGTCACGGACGGCAACCCAATCTAACTACTTTCCAGGGAAACGCATTGTATGCAGTTAAACCTTAATGCCGATTTAGGTGAGTCATTTGGTCCTTGGCCAATGGGTGATGATATACATTTGCTAGACGTTGTTAATTCAGCGAACGTAGCCTGTGGATTCCATGCTGGCGACCCTCTAGTCATAGCTAACACTATTGATCTTGCACACAACGCGCATGTCAGCATAGGCGCTCATCCAGGATTCCCTGATTTACAAGGATTCGGAAGACGACCTATGTCTATTCCCGATGCCGAGCTAAGCGCTCTGATTCAATATCAGCTTGCCGCGCTAGATGGCATGAGCAACATGCGCGGGCTGCCCATGACGCATGTAAAACCCCACGGTGCCTTAAACAATATGGCTTGTGAGGACCGAGCTATGGCAGACGTTGTTGTTGCCGCTTGCAAAGCTTACAACCCTGATTTGATATTTTTAGCACCCGTACTCTCGCAGCTTGCAGCCGCAGCTCAGGAGGCTTCGTTTACTGTCGCCCTAGAAGTGTTTGCCGATCGCGCCTATACCAACACTGGCTCGTTAGTCTCCAGACGCAAACCAGGAGCGGTTATAGATACCGCACAAGGATGCATCACACATGTCCTAGCCATGATAGAGGCTCAAGGCGTCGTCACCGAGACCGGCGATGTGTTGCCCACGGAGTTTCATAGCATTTGCGTTCACGGCGATAACTCACACGCTGTCGACACGGCAAAGCTAATAAAAAAAGCACTATTAGAAAAAGGCCATGCGCTGAAATCATTACCAGAAATCATGTTTAACAATTAAACTAAACCTGCGCTACCACATTTGTACGTCCATGGTCTATCTTCTTTACACAAACAGAGGATTTATCTGAGCGCTTCTACTCGCACTCAGATTGACCCAACTGGGAATTTACTGACTTTTCAGGATTATCATGAACATTCGACGTAGCGTGTCATTAGGCCTTACCTTAACCGCCGTGGCTGTATTGGCAGCGTGTGGTGAAGACTCTGCCACCTCCTCCAAGAAAATTACCGCACCGGTAGTTCTCAACGGTAACAATGAGGTGACGAACGTCATTGCCAACGAGACAGACGCCACTTTGACGGCAATAGATGGGGCCACCACTATCCCCTACCCGTTATACCCCAATGGCAATAAATATCGGGTTGGTGGCGAAAATGGTTTAAAAATAGTCCTTTTCGAAACTACCGATTCTTTTGAGGAAGTGGATGAATTTTATCGCACGATGGCTCAATCTGACGCCATGCCTCGGATGATGGCAATGAATGACTATGTTCGTTATAGCACCAACACAGAAGACGTTGATCCATGGGAAACGTCTAAACCTGGGATCGTTATTCATCAATTTAATGATGATAATGAAAGAGATGCGGTCGGCGCTGACAAAGAGGCGCTGACTAATATTATTCTAAGCTTCTAATTTTTGGCTCAACCCGTGAAAGGGGTGTGATGCAGTAGACCTGTCACTTAGACAGGTCTACTGTGCTAGATTCAATATCTAGCCTGAGAGTACTAAATCTCTACGACGATGTTTGCTTGCTCGTCGGCTTTGTTTGGTGATTTGTCGGATTCTGCAGTTAATGAAATTCCGTGAGCACCCAACGGTTGAGCCTCAGTGATTTCTGGGGACATCAATGACCCCATAGACATGCCAATCGCCGCTGTAACCTTGCGTAGTAGAGCTATGGACATGTTCCCTTGTCCTGACTCAAGTTGAGCAAGATACCGCTCAGAAACGCCAGATACTTCAGCTAAACGCTTTCGAGACATACCTTTTTCGGAACGCTGGTTTCGCACTCTCTGACCAACAACAGACAGAAATTCATCTGTCGTTAATGTATCCAGTAAAGGTACTTCCGAGTGAGAATCTTCCTGCGTGATCATTGATTTTGCCGCTCCATTTTATAGAATCGGGAATCAAACGCTTTCCCGATTTGCAAAAATATATCACGTCAATCCATCGACGGAAGAGCAGTAGGCAACATTTTACACTTAACGACATTCAGATAACGGGACTCGGAATCTCAAAATAAATGTCGCCCTGTTATAACTGAAGCTAGTCCTCTAGTAATCTTTTAGCTTTCTCTAATTTCCTGCGGAATAGTTCATCAGACTCCTCGACTGGTAGCGATTTTTCACTGGCTCGAAGCCTTTGACGCCGGATCATGACAAATACACCAGCAAGCGCAACAATCAACAAAACAAAGGGCCCGATCCACAAAACAGCTGTTTTTGCCGAGAACGGTGGACGATAAAGAACAAAATCCCCGTAGCGTGCAATCAGATATTGATCGATATCACGCTTACCATTGCCTGCTAAGATTTGATCGCGAATCTCTCGTCTCAAGTCTCCAGCCAGACTTGCATTTGAATCGGACAAATTTTGATTCTGGCATTTTAAACACCGATACTCTTTCAAAAGACTGTGATACAGCTCACTCTGCTCTGGCGTGTCGAATGAGACGGTAACCTCTGCCGCCCACACGTGCACCATCAAGGACAATAAAATCGCCACTAAGCCGGCTCTGAGCATTAGCTGGTTTCCTTCTGAAGCTGATCAATGATGGGAATTAGTTTTTGGGTCAACCCTACTTCATCGACAGGGCCCACATGCTTGTAACGCACACGTCCACTTTGATCTATGACAAACGTCTCGGGCACGCCATACACCCCCCAATCGAGTCCGACATCACCATCACGATCATCGAGAACATGAGCGAAAGGATCCCCATAACGCGCTAACCACTGTTGGGCATCGCCAGGCTCGTCTTTATAGTTCAGACCCACAACAGGTATTGGACGCTGCTGAGCAAGACTTACCAAATAAGGATGCTCCGCAATACAAGGGCCGCACCAGCTTGCCCACACATTCAAAACCCACACCTGCCCCAGCATATCCTGACTAATGAAATCGCCGTCTGATGGATCACCAGGCTCACGTCCTAAACGCGCGACTGTGAATTCAGGCGCTGGTTTATCAATCAACGGCGATGGCAGCTGTGTAGGGTCCAATGATAGACCCTTGGCTAAAAATGCTGCTATGGCTACAAACAAGGCAAGTGGGAGTAGTTTTAAAGCGATATTCATTAGGCACCCGAAGAACGAGGTGTATCGGTCGCTGTGGCTGTAGAAGCCATAGATCCTGCAACCATTGAGTCTAGAGCGCTTTTGGCTTTACCTGTACTGGTTTTGGCCGCCTTACTTCTCGATGAAACCGTGCGGTATCGACGATCAAGTGCTGCTAGCAAACCACCTAGTCCCATAAAAATGGTACCCAACCATATCCAACGAATAAACGGTTTCGTTTGTATACGGACACTCCAAGCCTGTCCACCTTCTAACGGCTCACCCAATGCGATGAATAAGTCTCTCGTGAAACCAGCATCGATACCCGCTTCCGTCATGGTGTCACGGCGAACATCATAAAAACGTTTCTGAGCGCTGATCGTGCCTACATCGGCCCCATCGCGTTCTACATTGAAACGACCTTCAATCGCATTAAAATTCTTGCCGCGTACCTCGTCTAATGCTGCAAAGGTAAATGTGTAACCACCCACAGTATGAGTTGTGTTGACTTCCATTCGCACGGTTTGTTCTTCGGTGTAAATGGATGTCAATGCTACGCCGACCGTGAACACAGCCAAACCAACATGGGCAATACTCATTCCCCAAAATGCTGCGGGAGTATGCATAACAGCTGACAAACGCTTTCGCTTATTACGAATGCGATGAACAATACCAAAGACCGTTGATGCAGTTATCCAGATCGCTAAAGCTAATGAGGCAACGGCTGCGAAACTAAAACTCAACAATTGAGTCGCTAACACGCCAGCTGTGACAACACTCAAAACCGCTAAAATAAGTAATGGACCAGAGCGGCCTTTCATTTTGTCTCGCTTCCAATTGAGCATCGCGCCCAAACCGACAATAAACAAAATCGGGAGCATAAGAGGTACAAACACCGCGTTAAAGTATTGCTCACCCACTGACATTTTGCCGTAACCCAACGCATCTACAAACAATGGGTATAGGGTTCCTAGTAGTACTGCTGCACAAGCAACGACTAATAAAACATTGTTGAGTAGTAGCGCTGTCTCTCGCGACACAAGCTCGTAGGTCGCAGTGGAATTAAGCCTGTGCGAGCGAAAAGCATATAGAACGAGAGAGCCTCCAACAACAACACCCAGAAACAAAAGGATGTACAGCCCACGAGTTGGATCAGCCGCGAAAGAATGCACCGAGGTCAGCACACCTGAACGCACTAAGAATGTACCCAGCAAGCTTAACGAGAACGCGAGCACCGCTAGCAATACAGTCCACGCCTTAAATACCCCACGCTTTTCAGAGGCTGCCAGCGAATGGATAAGCGCAGTTCCCACAAGCCATGGCATAAATGAAGCGTTTTCAACCGGATCCCAGAACCACCAGCCCCCCCAGCCTAACTCGTTATATGCCCACCAGCTACCTAACGATATACCTAAGGTCAAAAACATCCAAGCGATGTTTGTCCAAGGACGCATCCAACGCAATGTTGCTGTATCGAGCTGCCCGCCAATGAGTGCTGCGATGGCAAAAGCGAACGCTACTGAAAACCCAACATAGCCTAGGTACAACATCGGCGGATGTATCGCCATACCCGGGTCCTGCAACAAGGGATTCAATGAGGCACCATCAAGAGGCACAGGAAAAAGCCTCTCAAATGGGTTAGATGTGAGTAATACGAATAATAAGAAACCGACACTGACAAAACCCAGCACCGCTAAAACACGCGCTAAGAGCACTTGCGGTAATGAGCGGCTGAAGACAGCCACAGCCCCGGTCCAAAGCGCTGAAATAAAGCACCAAAAAAGTATGGATCCTTCATGCCCACCCCACACTCCAGAGATTCGGTAGACGAGTGGCAAGGAGGTGTTACTCGTATTGGCGACATACAGAACACTGAAATCGTGACTGATAAACGCCCAAGTCAAACAGGCGTAGGCCAGTGAAACAAAAAAAGCCTGTGCACTGGCGGCTGGTCGTGCAATAGCCATCAAGCCTGAGTGGCCTGTAAAGCTGCCTAGCATCGGCACCACCGCTAAAATGATGGCCGTGCATAGCGCGAGAATTAACGCGAAGTGTCCAAGTTCAGGAATCATGGCTGTACTGTCTTACTTCCATAGTTAGCGGCTGTTCCGGGCATCTTTCCAGCCTTTTCTAGCGCCTCCGCGACTTCCGGTGGCATGTAGTTTTCGTCGTGCTTAGCCAGGACTTCAGTGGCATTGAATGTTCCTTGATCGTCGATGGACCCCATGGCGACTATTCCCTGCCCTTCACGAAACAAATCAGGCAGTATCCCCTCAAAAGAGACGGTTATGTTTTCTGCGTGATCAGTGAGTCCAAATGAGACAGCCAGAGTTTCGCTACTGCGATTCACACTACCGTCTATAACCATACCGCCGACACGAAACGGTGTTCCAGGCTCTACCGCGCCTGCTGCAACATCTGAGGGAGAGTGGAATAGCATGATGTTCTGCTTAAACGCATTAACCCCAAAGGCGACTGCTACGCCCACCCCACTTAACATGAGGCAAACCATCAATAAGCGCTGCTTGCGTTTCGGTGTCACTGCTTATTCCTATGTTGTAGGGCACGCCGGAAGGCTTGTGTACGCGATTGCTTAAGCTGTCGCGAAGACCAAAACACTACGGCTAATAATATGATTGTTGTCAGACCATAAGATGACCACACAAAGAATGCGTACCCTCCCATAGACAGAAATTCCATCAGCTCAGACATGGTTTTTCTCAGCAAGTTCGGCAACCCAGCTTGCTCGGTTTTCACGTTGCAAGATCAAGGCTCTAACACGCACCATCAGATTGTGGAAATACAGCAATTGAAACGCCAAAACCATCAATAACAAAGGCCGTAACATACTGATATGCATGGATGGCTTATCAAATTTGGTGATACTCGCTGGCTGGTGCAAGGTGTTCCACCATTCAACAGAGAAATGGATGATGGGTATGTTAACTACGCCCACGATAGCCAGAATAGCAGCCGCCTTAGAGGCGCTTTGCGGCGACTCGAGAGCCCCTCTGAGCGCAAGATAGCCTAGGTACAAAAAGAGCAGTAATAGCTCCGACGTCAGCCTAGCGTCCCAAATCCACCAAGTCCCCCACATGGGTTTGCCCCAAAAAGAACCTGTTAGCAGAGCCACTGCCGTAAAGGCCGCACCAATAGGTGCAGACGCTACCGCCACGATATCGGCTATTTTGAGCCGCCAAATAAGAAAAACGGCACTGGAGGTGGCCATGACCATGTACACAAACATGGACATCCACGCTGCAGGAACATGTATGTAGATAATTCGATAACTATCACCCTGCTCGTAGTCGGCGGGTGCCACCACTAAACCTAGGTAGAGCCCTGCTGCAAGAGTTAGCACACACAAGATCGCAAGCCACGGCGCTAGCCGCTCGGCAAAGCGATACATGATCGGGGACGAACCGAACCTATGAATCCATTGAAACACTGCGGCAGACCTTAGTTAACTCAGATGAGTAGTTTAGACGGATTTACGATCTCAAGAGCGTTCTGGACTTCAACAAAGTGTTAGCGCGATGCGGCAACACCAATCCGTATAGCCCCCGCTATCGCAATAGGCGCTAATGAGGCGGATAACGTGGCAATCGCAGCTAGCAATGAGAGGTGGGCTGATGCCTCTAATCCGGAAGCCACAGCAGAAACAGCACTGCTGCCAAATATCAATACCGGAACGGTCAATGGCAATACCAGTAAAGAGAGTAAAACCCCTCCCTGATTGATGCTAACGGTTAACGCCGCACCAATGGCCCCTATGAAACTCAGGCTTAACGTACCTAGCAAAAGACTCACAACAAGCGTTAAGTAGGCCGCAGAAGGCAGCTGCATCATCAGCCCTAAAAGAGGTGACAGCAACACTAGCGGTAGGCCACTGGTCACCCAATGCGCCATTACTTTACCGATAACCATAACGCTGACCGGATTACCGCTCACCACCATTTGCTCTAAGGTGCCATCGCGATAATCGTGAGCAAATATCGAATCGAGAGATAACATCATGGCCAACAAAGCACTCACCCACAGCACACCCGGTGCAATGGTGGCCAATGTTGCAGGTCCAGGACCAATGCCCAACGGGAACAAGGACACCACAATCACAAAAAAAAGTAGCGGATTTAACCACTGACCTGTTGAGCGAACCGCAAGGCGAAGATCACGCTGGAAAAAACGCAAACACAGATGCCCCGCAGAGGCATCATGGCGCTGCCCCCGCGCAAACTCGACCGTTTGCTTCGAGGGAAATTCGCCTGTATTCACCGGCCCCTCTTTTTTCTTCGATGTCATGAAGGCTGCGCCAAGGACAAGGTAATGACCGTCTCATCGTCAAATTCTATAGGTTGGTGAGTCGTGAAAACGACTGATCCCCCAGTTGCCACATGTTGCTGAATCTGTTGTTTAACCCAACGCTGGCCTTCAGCATCTAGAGACGTTAACGGCTCATCTAGTACCCACAACGTTGCCTGCTGCAGTGTTAATCGGGCTAGCGCCACGCGACGTTGCTGACCGGCTGATAAGGCAACACTCGGCAGATCGATTCGATCACCAATACCCAATTGAGTCAGCACAGCCAACACCCATTTACGCGTCTCTTTTTCGACGGTTTGATTGGCAACAATCTCAGGGCATAGCGCCATAAGATTTTCGTACGGTGTCAGGCCTGCTGTAATACCCGGCTTATGCCCCAGGTAGAGCAACGATGCATAAAACTCATCGCGCACACGAGTCATGGGCTCACCTTGCCAGAATAACTGCCCTTCGTCTATTTCAGCCAACCCGACAAGTGCTCTTAACAAGGTGGTCTTACCACTACCGTTACTACCTTGTATCTGAACAATAGACGACGCGGGTACTGACACACTCACATCGTCAATAATGAGATGTTCGCCTCGCCAAATTTGAATACCTTGGGCTTCAAGCATAAGGGTGGCGCTGGAACTCATGATGCTGATGGTTCTGATAGCGGCATAAAACACCCTTGCGATGAAACACCTAATACACCGGCGCGCTCTTCAGCCCATTCAGCGAGTTGGTAGAACACGGCACGACTAATCAGTGCCTTTAGTGAATCTCTTACCACTAGATACGGCGAAGGATCACCGCCTTTTTCGAGATACTCTACAAACACCGAATGTTGTTCGTCTGCAATAACTTTGTCACCAATGTTGGTGGTGAATACCAATGATTGATCGTCGCCAGCTCCGTGCCGCTCAACCAACACAGCAGTGAAATGCGCATCTTCAACCTCAATGAGTAGCCTCTCTTGAGGCGTCACCAAATACGTCAACCCGTTATCGACACGCAGAACTGTGGAAAACAACTTAACCATTCGCAGACGTTGAATCAGAGAGCCGTTGTAAAACCAGTCCCCATTGCGCTCAATGCGCATATCGATTGAACGCGTGACATCAGGGTTCCATTGATGCACCGGTGGCAAAGACGTTTGCGAAACAAGCTGAGCAATGTCGTCCAACGAGTCGAGACTCATGATTGTAGTTCGGCTATATCTGCAAACAAGGCAAGTGCTTCGGGATTAGCAAGTGCTTCAATGTTATCCACATTTTCTCCGTGCACAATTTTACGAACCGCAAGCTCCACTATTTTACCGCTTCGAGTGCGCGGGATATCAGTGACCTGAACGATACGAGCCGGTACATGCCGAGGTGTTGTTTGCTCTCTAACGTGCGCACGGACTCGTGTTTGCAAGTCTGCATCCAGAGTAAGGCCGTCACGTAGACGGACAAACAATACCACCCGAATATCCGACTCCCACTGCTGACCGATAACCAAGGCTTCTACAATTTCATCGAACGATTCCACTTGCCGATAAATCTCAGCCGTACCAATGCGAACCCCTCCAGGATTCAGCACGGCATCGGAACGACCATAAATGACCATGCCGTGGCTTGGCGTCTCTGCGATGTAATCACCATGACACCATACGTTTTCGAACTTTTCAAAGTACGCTGCATGATACCGACTCCCATCGTCATCTCCGAAGAAGCCTGTTGGCATACACGGAAACGGTTGGGCACACACCAGTTCGCCTTTTTCGCCCACTACCACTGGCTGGCCATCGTCGCCATAGACTTGTATATCCATGCCCAAACCTTTGCTTTGTAACTCTCCTCGATGTACTGCAATAGAGGGGTTTCCAAGCACAAAGCACGAGACGATATCGGTTCCACCAGACATCGATGACAAACAAACATCTTTAGCGATGTGCTTGTACACATAATCAAAACTCTCAGGTACTAAAGGGGAGCCTGTGGACATAACACTCTTAAGATTGGGAAGCTGATGCGTATTGATTGGCGATATACCGGCTTTACTACACGCATCAATAAATTTGGCCGATGTGCCGAAATGATCCATGCCGGAGCTCTGCGCAAAATCGAACAACGTATTGCCATTGGGGTAAAAAGGCGACCCATCGTATAAGAGCAATGTGGCTTTAGATGCCAGCGCTGTGACTAACCAGTTCCACATCATCCAACCACACGTGGTGAAGAAAAATAATTTCTCACCGGGTTTTACATCCACATGCATCAGGTGTTCTTTTACATGCTGCAGTAATGTCCCTCCAGCTCCGTGAACAATGCACTTAGGCTTTCCCGTGGTGCCAGAGCTAAACATAATGTACAGCGGGTGATCGAACGGTAACTGTTCAAACTCGATAGGCGCATCAGGCTTACCCAGAGCGATGTCTGTATCCACGATGCTTTGATACGGCACAGCTAGGGCCTTAGCTGTGCCTGTGAGCGAATCAGGCGAGTCAATGAACGACACAACGACGATAGCTTGAAGCCCGTCTATTGATTCCGCTAACTCCGATACAACAGCGAGTGATCCGTGATTTTTACCGGCATAGCGGTAACCATCCGCGGTAAACAATACTTTAGGTTCAATTTGCCCGAAACGATCCCTGACACCGTTAATTCCAAAATCAGGAGAGCACGAAGACCAAACAGCACCAATACTACTGGTAGCCAACATAGCCACTAACGCTTCCGGGATATTAGGCATGAACCCAGCGACTCGATCCCCAACACCCACACCGACACTTTTGAGCTTTGTTGCCACCGCTCGTACTTGCTGGTAAAGCTCCGCGCGAGATATCGTGCGCGGCCCACCCTCCTCTCCTTGAAAGATCAATGCTGGCGCATCGACATCTTGACGCAACAAATTTTGCGCAAAATTTAATCGGGCTTCCGGAAACCATCGGGCGCCCGGCATTGCCGAAGCATTTTCCAGCACAACCGAGCCACGGATTTCGGATTGAATACCCGCGTAGTCCCAAATCTCCCGCCAAAAATCAACCGAATGATCAACAGACCACTGGTGCAGCTCAGAATAGTCCGATAGCTCGATATTGAAGCGCTGATTAATTTTATTGCGAAAAAGAGACACATGAGCCGCATCAGCTCGAGCTGCCGATGGTGTCCATAAACACGTCTGGGAATTCATTCTTTTGAGGTCCTAAGTAAGCCGCCTACACACTCATAACGCCGCAGGTGCTAAACAGCGTTATTCATTCCAATAGTGTGTAAGTTTACACGTCTGAACGCGTATCGAAATCAGATGCTGATTCGAGGATGGGACGTGGCAGCCCATCACGGTCAATAGCCACGAAAGTAAAGAAGCCCTCGGTTACCTGCTCCTCTACGGCTAAGCGTCGGCGTCTGACCCAGGTCTCCACTCTAACCGTCACAGACGTTGTGCCGATTTCATGAGTAGCACAGTAGCAACTCACCTCGTCCCCGACTTTCACAGGCTTGTAAAATTTCATTGCCGTCACCGCCACGGTGGCCACCCGACCTTGAGCGACGTAAAACGCGTGGGTTCCGCCAGCCAAATCCATTTGGGATAGTATCCAGCCGCCGAAAATATCGCCATTGGGATTGGTGTCCGATGGCATAGCAATAGTGCGTAATGAGGCCGGTGTTTTTTCCCGATCTATGTCGTTATCGGTGCAGGGCAATTCAGCATCAGACATTAATCAGTCTCGTAGTTTCGTTGGTCATCGATGACGACACCATCGTTCGGAAGCGTATCTACGATGCTGGCGCTACCTTTCAATTGAGTGGCCTGTTTCAAAGCGTCTGCCAACCTAGATTCAAAGCCGGCATAATTGTCAGCGGCAATGTTAACCGTCGACTTTAAGCTCACTTGAAGTTGCATCGTGTCAGAGTTGTTAGATCGGGCAATGACCACGCGCCAGCGCTCCAATTCTGGGAACGCTTTAGGCAAATTCTCTAGCTGATGAGGATCGATAAACATGCCGCGAACCTTAGCCCGTTGGTCTGCTCGGCCCATCCAGCCCGCCAGTCGCATTTGTGTGCGTCCACACGGACTTGGCTCTAGTATTTGTGCCGATAAATCACCTGTGGCAAATCGAAGCAGAGGATACCCACTTTCCAAACGGGTAACGACAACTTCTCCAACGTCACCCGGAGTTACCGGTGTGCCTGTGCCCGGTATTAGAATCTCAACGATCAAGCCTTCGCTAACAATCATACCCGGATGAATAACATCATCAGTGGCAGTTTCATAAGCAATGACACCTAAGTCTGCGGTGGCGTAGCACTGCTGACAGTGAATGCCTTGCTCCAAGTATTTTGCACGCATAGCAGGAAACAATGCCCCACCCGATACCAACGCACGCGTTATTGACTCGATGGGTTGACCTTCTTCGGCAGCTTTGTCCAAAATCACTTGTAGGTAATCCGGTGTGCCCACATAGACCTGTGATTGCAGATGTCGAATAGCCTGCACCTGAACCTCAGTCCCTCCTGCACCTGCAGGAAATACAACGCAACCCAATGCCCGGGCACCTTCGTCAAGGATGAACCCACCCGGTGTTAAATGGTACGACAAGGCATTGTGTAATCGTTGGCCCGGTTGTACCCCAGCCGCAGCTAAAGCACGTGCACTCTGCCAAGGATCTGAACCGACTAGTTGCGGTTCCCACACCGGACCTGGAGACATAAATACTCGACATCCACCCAGAGCCTTTTCATCAACAAAGCCACCAAATGGCGGGAAATCCTGTTGCGCCTGCATTAACGCGCTTTTACGCAGCACCGGCAATTGTTGCAACGCCGAGCGATCGGTTATGGCATCAATTGCATGTCCTTCTAAATGCTTAGCTAAGCCTGAGCAGTTCGTCACAGCCGAATCTAGCCGTTGGGAAAACTGTTCGAACAAGGCCGCTTCACGCGTATTGGAGGCTTGCGTATCTAACTCATCAAACATTGAAAAAGGCCCTTACTGTTTAGGAGTAGTCCAATTACAGACACGATAGAACGGGGTAGCACAGCTTCTCGAGGAAGACTGACTAATCAGGCAAGCCAGCGTTTACGACGCTTATAGTGCTTGACCGTGCGAAAACTACGTCGCTCCTCGCCCCCAGTACCCAAATAGAATTCTTTGACATCAGCGTTTTCACGCAACTCATCGCCTGTGCCATCGAGCACAACCCGGCCCGACTCTAAGATGTACCCGTAAGTGGCGTACTTCAAAGCGATATTGGTGTTTTGTTCTGCTAATAAAAATGACACGCCAGTATCGACATTAAGCTGCTTAACAATATCGAATATTTCTTCGACCAATTGAGGCGCTAGGCCCATGGACGGTTCATCCAGTAGGATCATTGAAGGCTTGGACATCAAGGCGCGCCCAATAGCGCACATCTGCTGCTCACCCCCTGAGGTATAACCTGCCTGAGAACCTTTACGTTCGCGTAGGCGAGGGAAATACTGATAAACCATTTCCAAATCTTTCTTGATAGCGGCATTGCCATCTTTGCGCGTAAACGCACCTGTTAGGAGATTTTCTTCAATGCTCAAATGTCCAAAGCAATGACGCCCTTCCATAACTTGAATACAGCCACGTCGAACAAGCTCGTTAGGGGATAGTGATTGAACTTCTTCTCCCCGAAATTCAATACTGCCTTTGGTCACTTCGCCTCGCTCTGCATGTAGGAGGTTCGAAATGGCCTTTAATGTGGTGGTTTTACCTGCACCATTTGCGCCCAGTATGGCAACAATGCCACCTTTGGGTACATGTAAAGACACGCCTTTAAGTACAAGAATAACGTGATCATAAATGACCTCGATATTATTGACGCTTAATATGATGTCGTTTTGTATCTGCGAATCAGGTGTTTTATCTGCCATGCTACTCAAGCCTTTGACGGTTTAAATTGCTGCTTACGCTGTCAGTAGCGTAAGCAGCAACATCACAACTTAACTACAAGCTTGACCTTTCCAGTCTGGCTTATCCGATACATAAGATTCAGCCGCTTCTTCCAACATAGGACGAACGACATCTGTCATAGGTGGAATAAGATCTGAAATTTTCTCCCAATCAGAACCACTCCACTGCTGAATGAAGATCGAACCATTGCCTTCGTGATCTGAACATGAACCTTGAACGTCACCCGTAAACCCTTCTAGGCCCAATTCTGTCAGGCGTGCCTGATCAAGATTGATTGCTTCTAGACCGTCACGCATATCAGCACCGTCGATGATTGTCTTACCGGTAGTGTCTTGAGCTACCTTGATGGCCTCAGCCAATACAACCGCGTTGAACATGCCTCGGTTATATAAAACATTACCGACATCATCAGGTGAACCTACCTTGCTCTTTCCTTCGTTAACAACGTACTTCAGAATGTCCTGAACTGCACCAAAGTCTTGTCCGATACCTGAAAAGTTTGCAGCTAAATAGCCCTTTCCAGATTCACCAACGGCCTTAAGATCACTGTGTGACCCAGCCCACCAGTTACCGATAAAACGATCTAGAGGAAAGCGAATTTTTGCAGCTTCTTTAATGGCTGTTGGGTTCATTGCACCCCAACCCCACATGATCATCCAATCTGGACGCTCTTTACGCACGTTTAACCACTGCGAGCCTTGGTTTTGCATCTCTTTTACGCCAACAGGAAATTTGGCAACAGAGAAACCCATGGATTCAGACAGTTGATCTAACAACGGGATGGGTTCTTTACCGTAGCCCACATCGAGGTAGATAAAGCCGATTTTCTTACCTTCGATACCACCGTTGGAGTCGATGTATTTCAGGATTGAAGATAACTGACTCCAATACGATGCAGGGTATACAAAGGCCCAAGGAAACTGTTCGCCAGCAGCTGCTGCTGACAAGCCATAGCCCATTGAGAACACAGGAATTTGATCAACAGGTGCTTTTGGAATTAGCGCAAGCGTGATGCCTGTAGACAGCGGGCTGTAGGCGAGAGCGCCATTGCCTTTAGTAGACTCGTAGCACTCGACACCTTTTTGAGTGTTATAGGCAGTCTCACACTCATCAACAACAATTTTTACGCCATTGATTCCACCGTCTCGCTCATTCAGCATGTTGAAGTAATCAGCATAGCCATCAGCGAACGGGGTTCCGCCGCCTGCAAATGGACCAGTACGGTACGTCATAGACGGCATGTACATGCTGTCCTCAGCTTGTGCAACCGGGATCCAGCTGGAAGCAGCAATAACACCTGCAGCCAGCAATGTGAGGGTGTTTCTCTTCATGGTATTTCTCCAATTGTGGTTTCTTATTAACTGCGAACAGCAGCTTTCTTCAACTTAAGGTCGTCGGTACACGGCCTTTGATACGACGTTTGAGTTTTAAGTCTTACTACATTTTATTGTCTCAATAGCTGAGAGTAAGCACTAACTGCTGGCATAAGGGAAAGGCCAGCTTCGCAGCTTCTCCTTGCCTATTTGCCACAGTCTTGCCAAACCATGCGGCTCAACAATGAGAAAGAAAATAATCAGCACACCAATAACGATGTTAGTGATGTGTTCAGTGGTCGCCGCTAAAATATCCAAGCCCATCAGAGACGGTAGCCCCCGCATAACAATAGGCAACACCCAGATGAAAGCCGCACCCAAGAAGCAGCCGAGGATGGAACCCATGCCGCCAATGATGACCATGAACAGCACTAGAAATGAATGATTGATGTCAAACGCCTCTACCTCAGCGGAGCCCAGCCACATGAACACCATCAGTGCTCCAGCAACACCGCAGTAGTAACTGGAAAAAGCGAAAGCAGATAACTTTGCATACAACGGACGAATGCCCATGAGCTCCGCCGCAATGTCCATGTCTCGGATCATCATCCAACTACGCCCTATTCTGCCGCGCAATACATTGGCTGCCACCAAGGACAACACGGCCACGATGCTAACAATGACGAGGTATCTGACCATTGGGGTTGCAGATGCACCCGTTACAGCAATATCGAAAATCTTTCGTTGAGGCACTTCGATCGCGCCAGAATCGTTGTAGTTGTACAGCCAACCAATTCTGATAAAACACCACTCGAGAAAGAATTGAGCAGCTAGCGTCGTTATGGCTAAATACAACCCTTTGATACGCAAGCTAGGTAGTCCGAATATCACACCAATGATGGCGGAAAAAACACCCGATAACAAAATGGCGATAATGATATTGGTGTCAGGAAATAAGGTCGTTATTTTGTAGCAAGAGTAAGCACCCACCCCCATAAAGGCACCGGTCCCCAGAGATAACTGCCCGGCGTAACCGGTCAATATATTCAAGCCTACTGCTGCTAGCGCGAACACCAGAAACGGGATCATGATTGAACCCATAAAAAAATCTGTTGCAAAAACAGGGATGCCAACAAAGGCCACAAGCAGTATGACTAAAATGCCGATTCTGTCTTGGAGAATAGGCAGCATTGCTTGATCGGCTGCATAGCTCGTTTTGAACTGCCCCGCTTCACGATATAGCATAGGTACGCTCCAAGCTTTGCGAGGGATGAATGATCATTGTGACGTCAATAGATAACTTAAACACGTTCAATAATCCTCTCACCAAATAATCCTTGCGGACGAAACAGAAGAAAAATTAACGCAAGTACATAGGCAAACCAAGCCTCAACACCGCTACCAAACAAAGCTCCCCAATACACTTCAAAAAGCTTTTCACCAATACCAATTAAGAGGCCGCCTACAATCGCTCCTGGGATGGAGGTAAACCCACCCAAGATCAACACAGCCAGTGCCTTAAGCGCAATGATTTCTAACGCGAAGGACACTTCCGAACGCGCGCCCCACATAATGCCCGTGACCAAAGCCACGATGCCTGAGGCAAACCATACGATAGCCCAAATTTGGTGCAACGAAATACCCACTGACAACGCGGCTTGATGATCATCAGCCACAGCACGTAGTGCTCGGCCAATACGTGTTTTGGAAAAGAAGACACCCAGCGCCATAACCATTAAAACGGCTATAACCGCAGCTGCGATATCGATGTGCTGAAAAATTACGATACCGTCGAATACTTCCCAGTCTGTAGAGCCTGTGGGTAATCCAAGCTGCTCAGTAATCATCGGTTTGGGTTCACCACCAAAGATCAACTCGCCAACGCCCTTAAGGATTAGTGTCAAGCCAATGGTTGCCATCAATAAAATAGCATCGTGCTGGTTAACTAATTTTCGCAGCACCAAGCGTTCGATACTGACGGCCAACACACCCATTATTCCTATTGCCAACACAACGGCTAACCAAGCCGGAACACCGGCTTCATGCAAACTAACCAAGGCTAGTGCTGAGAACACCACCATGATGCCCTGCGCAAAATTGAATACACCCGAGGCTTTGTAGATCAACACAAACCCAAGGGCTATAAGCGAGTACAAAACGCCTGCGACGAATCCTTCCCAAATAACTTGTATTAAAAAGTCTGGGTAGGCTGCCATATCGACAAACGGCGCGACAAATATGGAGTTAAGTAATTCCATTAGCGCGCCACTCCTAGATAGGCATCAATAACTTCTTGACTGGATTGCACAGCCTTTGGTGTGCCATCGGCAATTTTTTTACCGTAGTCAAGCACAACGACCCTATCCGCTAGGTCCATAACAACCCCCATGTCATGCTCAATGAGCGCTATGGTGGTGCCAAACTCGGTATTAAGATCGATGATGAACCGGCTCATGTCTTCTTTTTCTTCTAGGTTCATTCCAGCCATTGGCTCATCGAGCAACAACAACTCGGGCTCCATAGCCATCGCACGACCCAGCTCTACGCGCTTTTGCAAACCGTAGGGCAACTTACCGACGGGCTGCTTGCGTATATGCGCAATTTCCAGAAAATCGATAATTTCCTCAACACGTTTTCTGTGCTCAATTTCTTCGTTTCTTGCAGGACCTATGTTGATCACTTGCCATAAGAAACCTCGATGCATTTTCAACGACCGTCCGGACATAATGTTGTCCAACGTACTCATCCCTTTAAACAAGGCCACGTTTTGAAACGTTCTTGCAATACCTGACGCTGCTGCCTTATAAGGCTTCATACGACGCCTTGGTTTTCCACGAAAACTAATGACACCTTTCTGCGGGTGATAAAAACCATTGATGACATTTAACATCGACGTTTTACCGGCGCCATTGGGGCCGATAATGGCGCGAACCTCACCCTTCATAATGTTAAAAGAGATGTCGGTGATGGCGTTTACCCCGCCGAAAGACAACGATACGTTATCGACCCGAAGCAACTCTTCGGTGTATCGCAATGTTTCAGGCGCATCGACGTCGCTCTGCGTATCAAGGGATTCAACAGCGTCTGCTGTCTGACTGATATCTGTCATCAGGAAGCTTTCCGTAGCTGTGTTGAATCAGGCATGGTGCGCAGCACGACATCCGCTTCAATCGCGCCTTTTCGGCCGTCTTCATAAACCACTGTCGTTGAAACAAACTGAGTTTGCTTGTCGGTATACAGCGCTTCTATAAGAGGCTCATAGCGTTCGTTGATAAATTTACGTCTGACTTTTTGCGTACGGGTCAGCTCACCATCATCAGCATCTAACTCTTTGTGCAATACCAAAAAGCGTTTGATAGTAGCTCCTGCCACGCGAGGTTCGGCGAGTAAATCGGCATTCACTTGATCGATGTGTGCTTCGATCATGTCGTAAACCAATGGATGACTCGCTAACTCCTGATACGAGGCGTATACGATGTTATTTCTCTCAGCCCAATTGGACACAGCCGTTAAATCAATATTGACGAAAGCGGTCACGTAATCACGCTCATGACCAAACGCCACGACTTCTTTTATTGAGGAGAAAAACTTTAATTTATTTTCGATGTACTTAGGCGGAAACAAACTGCCATCGTTGAGCTTACCGACATCCTTCGCTCTATCGATTATGCGTAAATGGCCTATGTCATCTATGAAGCCCGCATCACCGGTATACACCCACCCGTCAGCTGTTTTAGTTGAAGCTGTTGCCTCATCGTTTTTAAAATAGCCTAAGAAAACACCGGGGGAGCGGTAAAGCACCTCACCATTTTCATCAATTTTTAGCTCTACATCGGGAGACGGTGTTCCCACGGTATTAGCATCGATTTGTCCGTCAGGCTGTGCTGTTATGTAGACACTTGCCTCGGTTTGTCCGTATAGCTGTTTGAGGTTGATACCCAAAGAGCGATAGAACCGAAATATATCTGGGCCAATGGCTTCGCCCGCTGTGTAGGCGACTCGAACATTAGACATACCTAAGCGATTTTTTAAAGGACCATAAACACAAAATTCACCTAATGCGTAATGCAATCGCGATAGCGCGCCCACCGCTTCACCGTTTAACACAGCCTCTCCGTGTTTCTTCGCCACGTTGATGAAATGATCAAACATCGCACGCTTGGGCCGACTAGCGTCTTCCATGGCCACCATAATGTTGGTCAGCAAGGTTTCAAAGACTCTAGGAGGCGCGAAAAAATACGTTGGCGCTATTTCTCGTCGATCAGAGGTGATGGTATCCAGACTCTCTGGGCAGCAAACACAATAGCCTGCCGTTAACGATTGCCCATAACTGAATACGTGATCACCCACCCATGCCAGCGGAAGGTAGGCAATAGTTTCCTCTCGATGATCAAGGTTGTCGAAGGAGTTCGCATTGATGGAGGTGATGATCAAATTATTGTGCGACAACATGACCCCTTTGGGCCTACCCGTAGTCCCCGAGGTGTAGAGCATGACGCACAGCTCGTCACTGACCAGATTATCAATACCCATTCGCCATTGAACGGTTTGATGCTGATCACGCTCAACCGCCTTCTTACCCAAATGCTGCACGGCGTCGATAGAGACGATGACATCAGAATCGTAGTCACGTAGGCCTCGCGGCTCGTCAAAAATGAGTTTCTTGATCAGTGGTAGTTGATCTTGAACCGACAACACTTTGTCGACTTGCTCTTGATCCTGACAGATCGCAAATTTAACGCCTGCGTGTTCTAGGACGTAAACCATTTCCTCTGCCACAGAATCTGCGTACATAGGGATTGGAATAGCCCCGATAGATTGAATAGCTGCAAACGACCAATACAGTTTGGGACGGTTAGACCCAATAATGGCAACCTTATCGCCGGGCTCTAAACCCAACTCTTTAAGGCCTATGGCGAATTCCTGGACCTCTTGGCATACTTCTGCCCAAGTCCATTCTCGCCATATACCGAGATCCTTGTGGCGCATCGCCACTCGGTTAGAAAACTGCTCACTGTTTCTGAGCAGATAATGTGGAAGGCTCGGAAGTGTCTGCATGGTTATTAAGTGTTGTTACTCTACGGCAACAATACAGCACCCTGATTTCCAATGTAAGGCCGAAGTGCATCGGGAACCTTAATACTTCCATCTTCTTGTTGATAATTTTCCATGATCGCAATCAGAGTTCGGCCAACAGCCAACCCAGAACCGTTAAGCGTATGTAGTAGTTCAGTTTTCCGTGTTTGCGGATCGCGATAACGCGCCTGCATTCGACGAGCCTGGAAGTCAGTGCAATTACTGATAGAAGAGATTTCGCGATAGGCGTTTTGCGCGGGCAACCAGACTTCTAAATCATAGGTTTTCGCGGCGGCAAATCCGATATCACCACCACACAGAGAGACCACGCGGTAAGGCAATTCCAATTTCTGCAAGATAGCCTCAGCGTGACTCACCATTTGCTCCAACGCTGCAAACGATTCGTCTGGATGGACAATTTGTACCATCTCCACTTTTTCAAATTGATGTTGACGAATTAGGCCACGAGTATCGCGACCATAAGAGCCCGCCTCAGATCGAAAACACGGACTGTGGCAGGTATAACGAATGGGTAAATCCGATGCTTCAACGATGCTGTCACGAACCGTATTGGTGACCGGCACTTCGGACGTTGGAATGAGGTAGTAATCACTGCTATCAGCACCCGCCTCCGCTTGTGTCGTTGCATCTCCCCATACGAGTCGGAAGAGATCCTCTTCGAATTTAGGCAGCTGGCCCGTACCTCGTAATGAGTCTGCATTGACGATATACGGAACGTTTATTTCCGTGTACCCGTGCTCTTGGGTATGGGTGTTCAACATGAGCTGAATAAGCGCACGGTGCAACGTAGCAAGCTCACCACGCATCACGGTGAATCGTGAGCCTGTCAGCTTCGTTCCCGTTTCGAAATCTAGCGCATTACCGCGCGCACCTAAATCGGTGTGATCAAGGGGCTTGAAAGAAAATTCGCGTGGAGTACCCACTTTGCGCAGCTCTACGTTGTCGCTCTCATCGCGCCCAGGGACAACACTAGTATCAACCACGTTTGGCAAAGACAGCAATATGTCATCTAGAGACGACTGAACCGCAGCCAGCTGCTTTTTCGACTCATCAAGCTCGTCGCCCATGCGGGATGTCTCCGCGAGTAACGGTGCGATATCTTCGCCTCGCGCTTTAGCCTGACCAATGGATTTAGCCCGAGTATTTCTTTCTGCCTGCAACTCTTCACTGCGTTGCTGCAATTGCTTGCGCTGCGCATCCAATGCGCTTATCGACTCCTGATCGAGAGTGAAGTTACGAATACTGAGGCGCTCAGCAACGTGAGGCAGATCGTTTCTAATCAGTTTTGGGTCGAGCATGCTTCTGTATCGTCTCGAAAATCAGGTAGGTGCTACAGCTAACAATCAACTGTGGCGTTAATGTGTATAGAGAGTATATCAGTGCCTTAGGCACGATTTAAGCTCGGTTTAGTTGGCCAAAAATCGAGAGGCTAGAAAAGCTCCCACGCTCACGGCGATTAGGGATCCAACAAGGTTAGCCAGTGAATTTACGAGCGCTAAATCAGAGTCCCCTGTTTCAAGCAAACGTAACGTCTCCACTGAAAATGCGGAGAAAGTGGTGAAACCACCTAAAAACCCCACGACAAGGATTAACTGAAGCGCGCTGGGCACCAACCCCTTGCTGACGAATACTGTCATCAAGAAACCAGCGATCAAAGCGCCGACCACATTGACGCTCAGAGTCGCATAGGGAATCCTTGAATCCACACCAGCTAACAGTAAGCTAATTGCGTAGCGTGAACAGGCGCCCAATGCGCCTCCTAGACCTACACAGGCAAAATTAACTGCCAGATTCATGGGCACCGACCTTGCATCTTGAGTAAGCAAGACTTTAGCGTAAATTTGTCCATTATTATGATTCGTCGAACTTGCTACGCCCTACTTCTCACGTGCTGCAGCGTGGCTTTTGCAGAGCCTTTGTATAAATGGGCCGAGGCTGACGGCACCATTACATTCTCACCTGATAAACCTCCCGCCGGTATCGATTACGACGTCGTCGACATTACTGGTGACGCCGCCTCCAAATCAGCCCGAGAACCCACACTGGGTAAAGCGTCGGCCCAACCCACTGAAGCGGGTGCACTCGAGATTAATTCAACTTCATCGGATACCGAAAAATCTGATGTAGTCATGGGTACGTGGAGCACCGACTCGCAGGTACAAACGTTTCAAACACAGCCAGTTCAGAATAAGATGGCCTTTAAGGAATCAAACCAGTCGCAAAATCGCTGCGAGGACCTTCGCAAGCGCGTTGTATCGCTAGAAAGAAGACTTCAGGCTCAGATTACTGCCGAAGATATGGACAACACGATTGTGCATATTTCCGAATATCAGAATAGCTTTGATCAATTCTGCACGCAGTAAACGGCGTCTTTTGGCAGAGCTTCAACGCTCTGCCCAGAAAATGTATGACCTTGGCGGATACAGTAACTCAGCCACTTATTCAAAAATCGGTTCAAACGCCTGCCTTCGTCTAGATCACGTGTTCGGCGAATTTCAATACGCCCCTCGGGTAGCAGACCGCTCATAACCTCACAACTGCGAGAGTCGTGGTAAAGGCGAATGGCCAAATCAGGCTCACGATCCCGACGCCCCTTCTCAGGTGAATCAGAAAATCGGTACGTTAAATTAAACGTGCTGGTATAGCGGCTATGCTCACTTACCAACAGTTCCAAAGGCATTGCTCCGTCGACCGAAGAGACATACCTGCCTTGAACCATCTGTTTTAACTCAGGCGCTAGCAACCTTATGAGAACGTAGTTCTTCTCATACATCTCCATCAAAGTGGTAAATCGCTCAGTCGTCTTAGGACGATGCAAAAGTGAGTTGTACATCCACACTATTATGGTTGGCTAAGTTGTCGAGTTCAAACCTATATTTACCCGCATAGTGACGCCAATCAGGCTGTTTTATTGACACTATTGGCAAAACACTTGTAATAACATGAAGCAATCGCCATATAATCGCATGCAAATACCCAGTAGTTGCTGTGTTCCATTCGCCCTTGTGCGTAATGGCTGGCATAATAGCGGTAATGGGGTGGAAGACGCCCAGACCGAAAAAGGCTTACAAGAGAATTAATGGCTAAAGAAGAACCCATCGAGATGGAAGGTGTTGTTGTCGACACTCTTCCAAACACTATGTTCCGAGTCGAACTCGAAAATGGACATGTAGTTACTGCTCACATTTCCGGCAAGATGAGAAAGCACTACATTCGAATTCTTACCGGCGACAAAGTCACCGTACAGATGACTCCTTACGACCTGAGTAAAGGCCGTATCACCTACCGAAGTCGGTAGAGAGTCAAAAAAAAAGCCACGCAGACCAGGTTTCGGACTGCGTGGCTTTGAGCAACCAACGTTAGGGCTTACCTAACGCTATACGGTCGCCTCCTTACTTTCCTTACTCTCGAACTCAAAGGCCAAGTTGCCTTTCTCATCGAGAATAACGTTGACGCGCCCGCCGCGGCTTAGCTTGCCGAACAGAATTTCATCAGCAAGGTGCTTCTTGACGTTCTCACTGATGAGTCGAGCCATTGGTCTTGCGCCCATTTTCGGGTCAAAACCGTGCTCAGCCAACCAAACCTTCGCCTCATCGTTGAAATCGATAGAAACGTTCTTCTCTTCAAGCTGCGCTTCAAGTTCAATAATGAATTTGTCGACGACGTTGAGAATTATGCTCTTGTCTAACGGCTTGAACTGAATAATGGCGTCTAAGCGGTTACGAAACTCCGGTGTGAACAGTTTGTTAACTGCTTCATTTCCGTCCGTACTGTGGTCTTGCTGAGTAAAGCCCATCGTTGTTCTGGAAATTGACTCGGCACCCGCATTCGTTGTCATCACAAGAATGATATTTCTAAAATCTGCCTTACGTCCGTTGTTATCTGTCAGCGTTCCATGATCCATAACCTGCAGTAACAGATTAAACACATCTGGATGCGCCTTTTCAACTTCGTCTAGCAACACAACTGCGTGAGGATTTTGAATGACAGCATCGGTTAGCAACCCACCTTGGTCGAAACCGACATACCCAGGAGGCGCACCGATTAGACGTGAAACGGTATGCCGCTCCAAGTACTCTGACATATCAAATCGGATGAGCTCGATACCCATGATTTTTGCCAACTGCTTAGTCACTTCGGTCTTACCGACACCCGTTGGACCTGCAAACATAAAACTACCAATCGGCTTGTCTTGAGGACCTAGGCCGGAACGGGACATTTTAATGGCAGTGCCGAGTGCTTCGATGGCATCATCCTGACCAAACACGAGCATGCGTAAATCACGCGCCAGTGTTTTGAGCTTGTCCATATCCGTTGAAGAAACGCTCTTTTCAGGAATACGGGCTATTTTGGCAACGATTGCTTCAATGTCTTTAACCGTAATCTGCTTTTTGCCTTTCGTGACCAGACCCTTGACACGATGATTAGCGCCAGCTTCGTCAATGACGTCTATGGCTTTGTCAGGCAGAAAACGATCGTTGATGTATCGCCCTGCTAGTTCTGCAGCTGTTTTCAGTGCGTTGTTGGAATATTTCACCTCGTGAAACTCTTCGTAACGCGACTTCAGGCCTTTTAGGATCTCAAACGTTTCATCAACGGTCGGCTCTTTGACGTCAATTTTCTGGAATCGTCGTGAAAGCGCGCGATCTTTTTCAAAGATGCCGCGGTATTCCTGATAGGTCGTGGAACCGATGCACTTTAGTTCTCCGGTTGCCAACATAGGCTTTATGAGATTGGACGCATCCATGACCCCACCTGACGCCGCACCCGCACCAATGATGGTGTGAATTTCGTCAATGAACAGAATGGCGCCGTCTTCCTTCTTAAGCTGGTTAAGGATCGCTTTGAGACGCTTTTCAAAGTCTCCACGGTACTTAGTACCTGCTACCAAGGAACCTAGATCCAATGAATAAATGACCGCATCTGCGAGCACCGAAGGCACTTCGCCGTCAACGATTCTCTTAGCCAGACCTTCTGCAATGGCGGTTTTACCAACACCGGCTTCACCAACCAGCAAAGGGTTATTCTTGCGGCGACGACACAATACCTGCGAGGCTCGCTCTACTTCGTGATCTCGACCAATTAGTGGATCGATTTCACCCGCTAGCGCCTTCACATTTAAGTTAGTTGCATACTTATCAAGAGGCTTTGCATCGCTCTCGGCATCCTCTGCACCATATTCACCGGCACTGTCATCAGCTTCTTCCGGCTCCTCGTCAGAATTTTTAGCAATTCCATGAGAAATATAGTTCACGACGTCGAGTCGAGTAATATTTTGTTTATTGAGTAGGTATACGGTTTGTGAGTCCTGCTCGCCAAAAATGGCAACCAGCACGTTGGCACCCGTAACCTCTTTTTTGCCAGAGCTTTGTACATGGAAGACGGCGCGTTGAAGCACACGTTGGAAACCCAACGTAGGCTGCGTTTCGCGAGTATCGTCTTCATCAAGCAAGGGTGTGTTTTCGTCGACAAAGCTATCTAGCTCGTCGCGAAGGGTCTCGAGATCACCACCACACGCACGCAACACCTGCGCAGCCGTAGGGTTGTCAATAAGAGCAAGCAACAAGTGCTCGACCGTCATGAACTCAAACCTTCGAGCACGCGCTTCTTTGAACGCATTGTTTAGAGTGAATTCCAGCTCTTTGCTAAGCATTATTTAATCGTCCGCTCATGAAACTTAATTTTGCATTAGAAGGATAGACAACCCTTCGCCGCTTTATACACTCTGGATTCCCACGTCGGCCCAGAGTTCAATCTAACTGTCTAATCTTTACGCCTTTTCCATCTCGCACATTAGTGGATGCTTTCGCTCCCGAGCTAATTGCGTCACCTGCGCTACCTTCGTTTCGGCTATTTCGCGTGTAAATACACCGCAAACGCCTTTTCCTTTCTGATGCACATGCAGCATGACTCGTGTGGCCTGCTCCCTGTCCAACGTAAAAAATACTTCTAACACCTCTACTACGAACTCCATCGGTGTGTAGTCATCATTTAGCAACACTACCTTCCAAAGTGGCGGCTTAGCCAGCTTGGGTTTGGCAGTCTCTACCGCTAAACCATCTTCAAAATTATTGTCTTCTTCACTCATGAATCAAAATATTCCGCGAGATCGATTGGCCAAACTTAAGACTCTGCCAATCACTGATACGTGTAAAACGAAAGAGAAGTGTCACGATCACGCTTGGACGAACAATCGCAATTTTCGTACCCCATTAACATGGTGCCGGATTTACGTAACTCAATTGTTCGAAACCAAAGAACCTGACACGGTTAACTTACCCTTCGGCGCGTTAAAAGTGTAGCTTCGGTGAGCTGCTTAAAAGGAGACTGGTGACACTCTTTGGGAAAGAATAGTCGACTGCACCCAGACAGCAAAGTAAGGTACGTCTCAGAAATGCAGTGTCACGAGTTTAACCTGAAATGTACAGGGTTAAAGAAGACTAGCGCAGCCAATTGGGTTAGCGCTTAGTAGGTCCCTGACGACGGGTGGCTCGCCCCATTTTCGTCTCAAATGCTGCTTTCGCCTTGCGAGCGCCACGAGTTTCGTAGCCGTCGGTGGAATCAGTGTTTGATGATTCGTAACCGTAGGTGCTATTTTGCTGATTAGCCTTAACTCGCTCGGCAGCAACCTCCGCCTCAATTTCTGTTCGTTCTGCTTCGCGAGCCATGTGGGCAGCCGCGCCTCTTGCAGGAACTCGGCCTCCAGATCGGCTCTTGGCTCGCTTCTTATTCTCAAGTTTAGAATTAACGAGTAGTGCATCATCTAACTCTGCGGAAGCTCCGGCGCCAGCAGCTTGCCCAGCAACAGCTGATTCCTGTAATTGCAGTGCACCTCGCTTACGTTTAGCACCACTCACACCCGCAGCCTCTTGGTCCGTGGCATCTTTTAGTACCTGGATGATAAGAAAATAGGCCCAGAAATAAATACTGAAATTCAATGCAATTGCACGCGATCCAAAGATATTAATGACGCCGTAACACACCGCAGCCGCGGCGCAGCCAATGCCAGCGGCTCTTATGAACTGATCTTCCGCGTTTATAGAGAGCGCCCGCCCCTCCTTGAACATGAAAAACATAAGGAAAACGAACAAGAACAACGCCGGCAATCCCATTTGGGAGCCGATATACATGTACATACTGTGCGGATCACTGACTATGTAGTCAATTTCGAGGTATTCAGACTTTAGGAGTTTGAATCCCTTGAAGCCCTTACCTAAAATGGGGCTTTCGACCATCATTTTGCCGGCAGCCTTCCACATGTCTAGGCGAATAGCTGAGCTTTTATCAATCGATTCTTCTTCGGGCCTTAATGTGTCTGCCTCGCCCCCCATCACTGATGCCATTCTGTCTGAAATAGAGTCAGGAATGGCGGCTGGAAAGGCCAGTAAGACACACGTGGTCATCACAAGAATTATCCCTAGGAACCCTTTTCCTCGGAAATAAACTGCCATTAAGCCCCCGGCTGCAAAAGCCAGGTATGCGCCACGAGAGAAAGTCGTCAACAGTACTTTCAGTGCTATTAAAAAGTACGGCGTAAACAACCACGCTCGGATGTCTTTGATAAACACCACGAAAAAAGCAATCATTGGCAACATGGTGTAGGCGACAAAACCACCAAAGTTGTTTGACTGTAACTGTGGCCCGATCATCCGGCTTTTCTCAATGGAGGATCGCCCCATTTTGTCGAACATCTCAGGCACCGAATACAGCACCACAGCCATAGCGCCGATCATGGTGTACACCAAGGCTTTTTTGGCACCAGCCTTGTCTCTGATGAGTGCCGCAAGGAGAAAATAAATGATGAACTGATCCAGCCACGATTTATAGCTGAGTAAATCCTCGGCAAATACCGCGGCACCACCCGGGTGTTGAAACACCGTAAACGCCGATATTGACGTGTAAATTGCAAAGCCAACTACATAAGCCGAACCGCCCGGCAAGACTAAAAACTTATCTTTTTCACGGTTTGCTCTGAGAAATGCAGTCCAAATAGCCAACATGATGAGCATGTTTGTGCCGTTAAGGCCGGGTAGTACAGGAATGACGAATGACTTAGCAAAGGGCAAATATAAAAGAATACAGGCAACCGTTAGGTCCACCGTTTTAAAGGTACTAGAGGCCACATAGATACCAATAATTAACCCAAAACCTGCAAGAACCGGTTTTGGCAAACCACCAAAAACTATGATGGCTATACCCAAAGCTGCAGGTAGGAGAAGAAATATCAGCGTTGGCTTGAGATCTTCAAAGGGTGGCCAACCATCAAAAATGGCAATTGCATTACGCTTTGAGCCAGCTGGCTTTTTACTACCCGATTTTTTTTGACGCCTACCCACCGGTTGTTGGGCTCCACGCGGGCCCGTTCGACCAGAGGCCGAATCACGAATACCTGAGGTATCGTTGTTACCGCGCGGAAACGGATTTGTAGAGGCCATAATAAAACCGGTTACCTAGCGTTTTTTGCAACACTTTCTTTGCGTTACTTCGCCAGATTTGTGATCTGAAATACGAGGGATCTGAGTTGATCATTCGACCAAACTCATCCAACTGAGTTGTACGACGAATGGCAACCCGAGACAATGGCTGTATTCCATTCATTGGTAACAGCAACCCATCTGGATTAGCCAATGTACCTTTTTCACCACCGAATCGCTTAGTGACATCCACGATCCCCACATCTGACCCGAACCATTGCGAGTACCCTAAATCTGTAAGATAACCCAGTACACGTTGATTATATCGGCCACCGGGAAAAGACATTGATTCACAAGGGTGTTTCGTGACCTTTTCTAACATTAATTTACTTTCACTCAGCTCACTTTGAGCCTCCTCGGGTGAAAGGTCATTAAAAAATTTATGAGTTACTCCGTGGCTACCCACTACCATACCTGGAATGGCTGACAACGCTTGCACATCATACGAACTCATAAATCCGGGCCGCGAATCTATAAACCCTGATGTGATGAAAAAATACGCAGATAAGTTACGTTCCAGCAGCAGCGGCGCTGCGATATCCAAGTTACTTTTATGGCCATCGTCAAACGTGATGATGATTGTTCCAGCTTCGGGACGCTCATTCGAGTAAATACCAGAGCTCAGCTCTGCTATTTGATCGATTTGTTGAATGAAATCCTCTTTGGAGACGGCATATGGTAGGTCTTCATCATCGATATTACTGGTGTCATTGCCCTCATAAAGAGAGTGGTACATCAACACAACACTCATGAGTAGCTCCTAACGTAAACGCATGATGACAAACCAAAGTGAACAATAAACATTAGCTACCACCTCTAGTAGGCCAGAACGCCAATATGCGTGTCCTTACCCAAGTTCGAACTTCTGGCTCAATTATCCACATGGTGAGTGCCAAAGAAAGTGTACCGAATGCCCCTTTAATCAACAAACTCATTTGTTCCGCACCAAAGTCCATTTTGCATAACCAATAGAAAACAAGGCACGACACTACCCCCATCAAGCAAGGAGCGCGTAAATCAATAGGGAAACTAACATTACGAAATGCCAAATAGGCCACACCAACTGTATAAACTGCAAACGAAAGCAACGTTACGATCGCTGCACCAACGATCCCGTAAATGGGAATGAAGATCAAGTTCAACAGTATATTGACAACCGTGGCTATGGCACTCCAGGTCACCAGCACCTTGGTGTCTTTAAAAATGAATAATCCTGCTGCCAATATCTGCATTGCGCCGACCAACAAATGATTTATCGCAAGATACGGAATAATCACGGTGCCAGGAGCGTATCTCTCACCGGCTAACAATCTCAACAAATGGGGTGCTGTAGCAGCAAATATTGCAACAAAAGGGATTCCGAGGATCAGATAAACTCGAAAAAACTTGGACAAAAATGCTTGAGTCGCCTCCTTACCTTCTGCCTCCCACAAGTTCATGTAGGCAGGTTTCAAGGCTTGAGCCATCGCGACGATGACAATCAGATCGATGTAGCCCGTGATGTTATAGGATGCCGAGTATTGCCCCAATGCACCTGAGCCTAACATCGACTCAATCATGTATCTATCGCTTAACCTGAGTGCCAATTCCAGCGATTCTAGAATCATGAGGGGGAAGCCGTAAACCAGCATGGCTTTTACCAAGCTGCCAGGTACGGCACGAGAGCTGAAGTTAAAACTTGGCGAATAACAATAAAATGCGTATCCAACACCGAACACTTCGGCAATGAGCAGACACGTTATAACGCTAGAGGGACTCAATGAAGAGAAAGCCAGTAGGGTTAAAACAAAAATCAGGTTTAAACAACGCGATATGCTCTGAGATACTGCGACATCACCGCTGCGTTGCTGGGCTCGTAAAAAATTGATGGCCGAGCTTCCCATCAGCCTGATAAAAACAATAGACGCGGCTAACGCGAATAGCTCGGGTAAGTTTTCGTACTGCATTACGTTAGGCAGTAAGAACACACCGCTGACTAGCCACAACGAGGTCGTGATTGTTGCCTGTGTGAAAAAGATAACACTCACAGTGCTGTTGAGCTGCAACATACTGTAGTGAGTATTTGCATGCTTAACTTGTGCGTAGTACCGAACTACGGCGTGTTGTACGCCCATCTTCCCTAGCGCTATAAACAGGGTAAGACTCGAAAATATCAGACCTACAATTCCGTACTCCGCAACAGACAGATTACGAGTGAGTATCGGGAAACTAAATAAACCAACGACACCCGTAATAACCCCAGCCGATGCGTAGTTACGCAAATGGCTTAGCATAGCGTTGGTTCTGAAAAATTCATTACACCTTACGACACTTGAAAGGCGTCGTATAAATCAGACATGGGAGCAAACCTTGCGCCCTCCTCTCCACACCACCGCAATGCTTGCTGCATGTCATCTATGTAGCGTTTTACGTCATCGGGTGTTTGAGGGTACGGTGATGCTTTCTCAATAACTTCCATCGAATGAAACATCATATTTATCGATAAAACCTTTTTATCGCTGTGTTTTTTCAATTGATACCGGAAAATGTCTTTCATCTGATCAACCGATGCAAACCATGGTCGAAACCAGCGAGGATCTCGAAACAATCGTGGCTTTACAGTAACGGGAGCTTCTAATATTCTTGTTGGCGAGTAAGGCCCAGCCTCAGAAATTTTATTTGCGGCAGGAAAATACGGTTGCTCAGGTGCTGATCGAAAATCTACGGTAGCGTTGGGTTCCGTCCATCTCAAGTGTGGCGTCACACTTGTATCGACTTTATACCCTAAACGCTCCAAACTATTGATCGAGTCTGCAGAGGCTCCGTAACGACCCGCACGAAAGCTCGTAGGGCGATAGCCAAATCGCTGCTCAAAGAGGTTGGTCAAATTCTCTAACTTTTGAAACTCTATTTCCGGCGCGTAACTGCATTGAAAATCAGGACTATCGATACCCGCATAGTCATAGAATTTTTTCTCAGGCTCAATAAAGGCTGCATGCAAATGAGTTCCATACTCATATTGCCCCTTTAAATCTTTCAACGCCTGGACACTTGCCTCATCTTCCATAACCTCTACGGTTAGTAAGTATGTTGGAACCGCACCGACTTCTTCAAATGCCGGCTGTAAGCGATTAGGTACGCCCTCTGTAATAGATTCAAAAGCCAATGGCTTTGATCGAACCCAATTGACATCGTGGTCACACTCGGTGTCTATTGAAACCGTAACAATAATGTCTTCTATTTTAGACACGATAGAGCTCCGTCAATTTAGTCACTACTCTTTCAATATCATATCGTTGCTCTATGAGTTGCCTACCAGCTACGGCAAGCGACTGACGCAACTCGGGTTCATCAATCATGCGTAACAAATGATCAGCTAATTTTTGAGAGTCCCCTGCAGGAAACCGCAGACCTGAAATCTCATGGGTAACCAAATCATTGTTGCCGCCAATATCAGAGGCTATGACAGGTTTTTGTTCAACCATAGCTTCCATTACCGAATTGGGCAGACCCTCAGCAAACGAAGGCTGAATATAAATATCTATAGATCGAAAGTACGATTGTGTATCTTCAATCAAGCCTAACCATTCAATGTAATCAGTAATGGCTAAAGTTTCTGCTTGAGCTAAGAGTTCATTTTCACTGCTACCACTACCCGCAATCGACACTTTAAATTTTGCATCGGGTCGACGCTTCAGCACTTCTGCAACGGCATCTAGTAGAACATGAACGCCTTTTACTTCTCGCAATCGGCCGCAATACCCGACCACTAAGGTTTCAGGCGTCTCACGAACCACTGGAGCCTCTACCGTGTCGATTCCGTTCGGAATAAATCGTATTTGTTCATCACGGAAGTTAGCTTCTAACAATTTTTCGCGCGTTTGCTCACTGATGGTTTGTACAAAATCTACCTTGCCTAATCCTTGACGTAGAAAAAAATTAAGAGGCTTGAAGCGATTTCGTTGATCTAGAACACCGCCTTCAAATTCATAAAAGCCAGATATTTTAGTCGTAACAGACAACCCAGTCTTAGCTCTTACAAATCCTGCAGTAGCTGCCATCAGGTGTGTAATGTGCACATGAACCGCATCAAAGCGCTCTGCATTTTTTATTAGGTAACGGGCGAAATAAGCCATCAAAACCAGCGAACCCACCCATCGTACATGCGGATAATCCACTCGATGAATCGTGAACCCATGGAATGTTTCTTCCAGGCTTTGCGTGTCTAAAATTCGAGGCGTGACAAATTCTACGAATGCGCCTCGGTTGCGCATAGAGATAGCTAATTTCAACGCCTGAGCTTCCGCACCACCCAGCCCAGGAAATTCGCAATCTACGGCGAACAAGATACGTAAGCCATCTAATCGAGGTTCGCCCGACGTCGGGCTTGCCTCGTTAGCCGCTAAGCTGAGGCTCTCATCAGAGTCATTAATCATGCTACCGCTCGAAGGATTATGCATTTGCGCTTATAAGTTCACTGTTGGCAAAAGCCAGTTTTTAGAATCGTTGGTTTCGACAGGCTGACGAAACACAAAAATTACAACGTCGGCATTGTCGTCAGCATCAATGCATTTTTCAAAGATGCCCTCCTGCTCTGGATTGCACTAAGCTACTGCAAAGAAACTAGCCCAGTACCCATTCCACGTTCAGCTCGTGAAGGTGGTGCCCAACGAATACCAATCGAAGCCCGAGTTTGCGTCTCATCCACGGGAAAAGCATTGAAACTAGCTACTGCACCATTTGCTGCCACTACCTGACTTCGTACCCCTTCAGCGGCATCGTAAATAACTGACATTTCAAGCGAAAGTGTCCGCGTTAATGTGTAATTCAGCTCAGCGCTAAAAAGAATTGCATCGGTGTAGGCCGGTTGGTTAATGAATTCTTCACGCTCATAGGCGGTTGATAGAGCTGTATTAATACGACTACCAAAACGCCTAGCGTAGGTAGCCTCCACTGTGCCTTGGTACTGATCCTGAGAATCTGCGTCTGTGGTAATAACTGAGTTACCAGTAAGAAGCCTGTAATCTAGTTGTGCCACACTCAAAGAGAACTCAATCTCTGACACGGGTCTATTAATACTGTAACCAATATCGAAGCGTGTTTCAGCGAAGATACCGTTAGCTCCGGGTTGTAACCCGTCGTCGTCCCCACCACCCTCAAGTAGCACATCGACTGTCCTAATTGTTTGATCGTTTAGGCTGTGTGAGATCTCAGCAGTCAGCGTCGTCTCTGGGCCCATCGTAAGCGAACCCCGAACAATTGCCGTCAGACCATCAACCTCTTCATCGTCAGTTTGATAGCGCGTAGCCCCTAACTCTGTATACAGCCCAGTTAATTCTCTGGCTCGGTTATTAAAAATAGACACCGTTATGCGATTAATATCTTCACCAATTTGATCTGCCACGGTGGGATCCGCACTAAAGGTATCGGGTTCATCGGTGTAAATATCGTTAAAACGTATACCGTAAAAACTACCGATAGTTGTTTCACGCTGATGACTGGCAGAAAAACTGTAAAGCGTTTCTAAGTTTTCATCTTCTTGTGTCTGATTGACATAGAAGAGTCTAGCTTCAGTGGTCCCAAACCCTTCCGTAGTGGATCGGTATGTGGGACCTGTCATAAATATATTTCGCGAGAACTGATTTAGATCATCAGCTATACGCACCGAATCTTCATTACGCACACCGGTGAGGACGTTACCGAAATACCAGCGTAAGGATTGAGCCGACAGCGCTACATCAGCGGAGCCCGTGAAACGTGTGACAGTGTTTACCGTGTCGTCTTCATCTTCGAAGCCTGTTCGGGTTTCAAACTCCCCCGAAAAACCGGCATTTAATGCTCGGGTCCGTTGTTCACCGAAGACAGTAATTTGCGCAATACCGAGGTTCAATTCAGAGTCTTGCTCTCCAAAAAGAGCCGTATTGTCCGTTGATTGAATCGAGTCGTAGGAAACGGATCCTTCAAACCCAACTTCTAACGCGTTAACTTCACCGAAGCTAGTGCTGACTAGAAGCGCAAGAAATAATGTTGAGCGTCGGTAGTCTGTTGTCTTCACGATGAAATGATCTGTCGGTTAAATAGTATGAACGCGGATTGCGATCAGACTGGTTCGTTGTTAATGACAACACCAGCAAGCTTGCGCTCATCAATTTCGTCGATAATTAGATCCAATGTGCCAGGTGTTACGCCACCATAAGGAACGACGAGAACCGTAAAATCACACACTTCAGACAAAATTCGCGCATCCGCAGATGTGGTCATTGAAGGTCCATCTACGATGACAAATCGGTTGTCATAACGCTCTTTTATATCCAGCATGAATTGCTTGTAACGAGCACTCGTGAAATGCTCAGCACTGATTTCTTGATGCCGACCAATAGGTACACATCTCATTCGCGGTATACCACTTGGGTTAACAATGTGCTCAACACCTAGCTCTGGTCGTTCGAGGTACTCAAGCAATCCAGCAGAATGTTCTTGCCCAATAAGCTTCATCAATTTGTGCATGATAGGAGAATGCAAATTAGCCTCTACTAGCATGGCCGTTCTTGCCTTATCAAACGCGATAGTCGCAGCAAGATTTAAGCTGATGAAACTACCACCACCCTCAGGAACAACAGAGCTAATTAAAACACTGAAGTTACCTTCTGGCTTCAGGCTATAAAGCTTGGTACGTAGCTGACGCATTGCATCGACCATCGCTCTGTCTTTGGAGCGGGGATGGACAATACCTAGCAAATCGAGCTGTCTATCACTAAACAGCCTTTCGTCCTGCATGTTTGCGATATCAGCCTTCGCACGATCCGCAAGACTGACATTATCGTTTGCGGCCCGAAGCTGAGTACTGTTTCGCTTTTTTGGCGCACCAGGAACCAGCGAGTGCCCACTTTTCAGAGCCCGACGAGATGTCTTACCCGGCTGCTGATTCAGCATAGACCGGATATTGGCAGCCTTTGATTGGTCGCTCATAGTACAGCTCCGGTATTGCTCGCCTCAAACGCCAGCTTCAATAGATACACCACAACGTACATGCCGCAGACAACAGCTACCGTCGCTAAAATAGCGGATGGCCGTCTAAAGTACGGAACAGATTCCTTCGGTGATCGCATATGAGGCACAACGGTGAGTAAAGGTAATTCCAATAAATCTGTGACAGATGATCCTGTCCGAATCCTTGGATCCAGCTTAAGAAATACAATCAGATAAACAAAGGGTAACGTCGCTGCAAGTACAAGGCCTAGTAGGACCACATGTAAAAAGCGAAGCCCATTGGGCCTTACCGGAAAGCTCGCTTTCTGTTGAACGCGGTAAAGCACGCCTTGTTGCTCACTACCCAATGTCATGGTGATTCGTGCGCTTTCTTGCTTCTTCAGCAGCTCTTCGAATATTTCTTTATTGATCTCATAATCGCGGCTCAAATCATTCAGAGTACGCTCAACTTTCGAGGACGACTCAGAGCGGGCTATTTCTTTTTCGATTAAAACATCAATTTGGCGAAGTCTAGATTGCAGTGCGTCTGCCTCAGCACCCGCTCTAGCCATTTCGCTGCGTAATTGCTGATAGACCGGGCTTAAGTTAGCTGGAGAGTTCCATAATCGCCCATTAATGTTTACTGAGGATGGAGCAGTGTCAGCGGGTTGTGATGCTTCGGATTCAGCCAGAGTTTTGACATCTTCAATTTGCTGCCTGAGGCGAATGATATCCGGGTAGTCATTTGTGTACGAAAGGCTTAGCACATCGATTTCAGCTTGCAATGCAGCAATTTGTTCACGAGCTCGACTAACCTGAAAGTCGCGAGCAATGGTCGAAGACTCATTAGCCAATTCTGCTTGTAGCGATTTTTGAGTTTGTCTCTCTTGCGCATACAGTAAAGACGTTTGCTCGTAATCGCGTTGCAGCTCGATAATTCTGGCCGTTACGTCGCCACCGTCTTCCATACTGACACCAGGATTATCGTTACGAAAATCCTCTAATCGTTGTTCGGCATCTTCCAGTTTGGTTCTATAGGTTTCAACTTGATCGATAATAAATTCAAACGCTTCCGTCGTCTCAACATTAGTTGAGGCCATTGTCTTTTTCAGGAACAACTCAGCGTACAAGCTGGTTGTCTCGAACGCCATTTGCGGATCTTCATTCCAGAATTCAATTTCCAACAACTGGTTACTTCGATTAAACACGCTAGTAGCATCGACCAGTTCGTCACGCAGCTCTTCGCGTTCGACAGGGTTTGTATTTTCGTCAGCTAAGCCAACCCCTTCTAGAACCTGATCAAGGATATCGTTTGCAAAAAGTTCTTGCTTTGCAAGTTTCACTTGGTCTAGGTTGGCGGTTCGGACCGTGTCTAGCAGCGGCCCAACTAAGTTACGATCATCGACGTACAGCTGGACATAGGAGGTGTATTTTTTCTCCCATCCAGCGCCGATAACCATGAACACCAGGCTAATACCGACGAACATTGCGAGCAAAGTACCACTGCGCGAGAAAGCTTCTCGCTTGAGCAGTGGCAACATCTCGTCTAACGTTATATTACTCATAAATTTTGTGGCTTCTTCAATGTAGCTGCATGTGAATCATTCACACCAATACAAAAATTTGTTATTCGTCTAGAACCGACGTTCCGGAATTGTTATTACGTCGCCTGGAATCAACGGATAGTTAGTATCTAGCAAGCCTCGTGACAATATGTCGTCTAAATAAATATCAAAGACTCGAGCGACCCCATCAATGGTTCGGTACAGCTTTGTCGCGTTAGGTGAAGCAAATTCGTTAGTGCCCCCCCCTTCCAAAACCAAGTCAATAACCGTCATACCTTCTCTGTGGGAGATCGACTTAGGCTCTGCCACACCGCCGACTACGCGAACACGGTTCTTGAACTCAGCACTGGGAATTTCCTCAATGATGACCGACACTTTGGGCGTACGTATAAATTGAGCCAACTTCTGCTCGGTGTCCCTTGCAATCTCAGCGGGTGTTCGGCCGCCTGCAACAACCTCTCCTGCGAGCGGCAAAGAAACAAATCCGTCTGGTCTGACAGGCACTCGCGCCGTCAAATCTGGGTTTTTCCATACACTTACGCTAATAATGTCTCCAGCGCCCAAGCGAAACTCCGGAACGACAGCACGGGTTTGTTCTGGTGGACGTTCATCTTGGTCCAAAGGACCACGAGTCCCACCGCATGCAGCTAAAGTGCAAACTAACAGTAGTGTAACAATACGCAGTGCGTTCATTGATCCATTGGCCTCCAAGACACGTGAACTAAGTCAAACTGTTGAACACGTCACAAGCACTGACGTGTAGCAAAAATACTATTTAATCTGAACAGTGCTAGCGGCTGATTGCGAAAACACTTGATTTAACGCTAACATACTTAAATATATAATCTTCACACGGGGTCTGCCGTTACACACTAACTAGAGTGTGTATGTTTCCCGCACCTCAATAAAGGATGTCCTTCTTTCGAGCCGGACAATTATCCTAGGTTCCAACAATTTAAAGGGTTAACGGACGGTAAGCTGACAGACATGAATGAACCAGACGATTTCAATAAGGACTATCTCGTCCTCAAACTCAGTAATTCGGCAAACTGGAAGTCAGCTCGAGCGAAGTATCAAAAGCTCGTGCATATTTGGCATCCAGACCGATATGCTGATAAACCTCGAGAAAGACAACAAGCTCAAAAACAGTTTATTGCGCTGACTAAATCGTACAATAATCTTAAGGAATTCCAGAGGTTGCATGGCAGGCTCCCGTTTGAAAATATAGACCGTCAAGAAGACAGACCTGACGCAGAGCTGAATTCGTCCCACGATGAACCTACGAAAACTGCAGGTGAAGTGAAACGCAACGATTTAGACTCAAGCACACTCGCCCGAGACGACGACGATGATCCTGACAAAGGACGCTGGCTGCCACACTCCACCAGAAAAATTATCTGGGGCTTAACCGCCTGTATTGTAATTTTTTCTACCATCGTCCTATTCTTCATATTAGATAAGAAAACAAACCAGCAAGCCCGACAAAGGGGCCAACAGGTTTTACGAGAAGCACCTCAGAGCGAATTCATACCCACACCTGAAGAAATTCGCCGCGCTCGCTCAAAAGGCGTATTTATTGCCGATCCTAAGTAGCAGTAACCCCGTCTCACAGTGTCATAGCAAATAAAATGCCCGAGTCAGATTGAGATCTGACTCGCTCTTTGCACACTAAGCGTCGCAGTTTTTCGCATCCCAGCCGATACCCCTGTATAACCTGTTCGGCTGAATAGGGTTTGGCGTCAACGACAAGTAACATAACACTGAACCCTCCGGAACAATCGTTCCTACGGCATAACGTATACAGTTGTTTATAATCGTGTGCCCGCGAGATCATCTCGCGGACTTATGATGTCATCTCAAACTCAACGACGGGATCTGTCGACTCAATGTTTACAATCGGTGTTAGCGATAAAATCGCAGTAATCGGACTGGGCTACGTGGGCCTACCCCTCGCGGTCGAATTCGGTAAAGGCAGTCCGACTATCGGTTTCGATATCCACGAGACAAGAATTTCAGAATTACAGAAAGGTCACGACCGCACTCTCGAAGTCTCTAAAGAGGAGATGGCTGAGGCAGAACACATCAGCTACACCTGTGACCCTGCAGACCTTGCCGATTGCAAAGTATTCATCGTCACAGTTCCAACACCTATTAATAGTCACAAACAGCCCGATTTGACGCCTCTCGTCAAAGCCAGCGAGACCATTGGTCGAGTGATGAAATCAGGCGCGGTTGTGATTTATGAGTCAACGGTGTATCCGGGAGCGACAGAAGAGGTCTGCATACCTATCCTCGAACGCGAATCTGGCATGGTCTTCAACCAAGACTTTTTTGCAGGTTATAGCCCCGAGCGTATTAATCCAGGCGATAAAGAACACCGGGTTAGCACCATCATGAAGGTAACATCAGGTTCAACACCTGAAGTTGCTGAGGCAGTTAATGCTTTATATCAGCGCATTATTACGGCGGGCACTCATTTGGCTAGCTCGATCAAAGTTGCTGAAGCTGCAAAAGTCATTGAAAACACTCAACGTGATCTCAACATCGCACTTATTAATGAACTGGCATTGATATTCGACAGACTTGGTATCGACACGCTTGAGGTGCTCGAAGCCGCTGGTACAAAATGGAATTTCCTTAATTTCCGGCCAGGTCTTGTTGGTGGCCACTGCATCAGTGTCGATCCATACTATTTGACGCACAAAGCCCAAGAAATTGGGTATTACCCACAGGTGATTTTATCTGGGCGCCAAATAAACGATGGCATGGGAGCCTTTGTTGCGGAACAAGTCATTAAAATGCTGACCAAACGTCGCGTTCACGTTGTTGGTGCCAACATTCTAATTTTGGGTTTGGCGTTCAAAGAAAATTGCCCAGATCTTCGCAACACTCGCGTCGTCGATATCGTTGCTGAACTCGAAAATTATCATGCAAACGTCGATATATACGATCCTTGGGTTGACCCTGCCGAAGCGACGCGAGAATACGGAATCACACCGGTTTCAGAGCCAAAGAAAAATCACTACGATGCTATTATTCTCGCAGTTGCACACGAACAATTCGTGTCCCTCGGTGTAGATGCAATTCGCGAGTTTGGTAAGCCTGAAAATGTGCTTTATGACATTAAAAGCATACTGCCAAAAGACTCCGTTGACGCACGACTCTAATTGCCAAAAACATTAAATCCATGAAAATTCTTATAACCGGCACAGCCGGATTCATAGGCTCAACGCTTGCTCTAAAACTATTAGCGCGCGGCGATGAAGTCATCGGTATCGACAACTTAAACGACTACTACGACGTCAGTTTGAAGCATGCCCGGCTTGAGCGCGTTAAGGCTCACGCTGGATTTACCGAGGTTCGAGGCAACTTAGAAGACCGCGACCTAATGGAAGCGACCTTCAAAAAGCATCAGCCACAACGTGTGGTCAACCTAGCCGCGCAAGCAGGTGTTCGCTACTCACTTGAGAACCCACAAGCCTACATTGATGCCAATGTCACGGGTTTCACCAACGTTTTAGAAAACTGCCGTCACACTGGCGTAGAGCATTTGGTGTACGCATCAACAAGCTCTGTATACGGCAACCACACCAACATGCCGTTCAGTGTGCACGAGTCTGTGGATCACCCGGTAAGCTTGTACGCAGCGACCAAAAAAGCGAATGAGCTCATGGCGCATACCTATAGCCACTTATTTAATCTTCCTACGACTGGGCTGCGTTTCTTTACGGTGTACGGTCCTTGGGGACGTCCCGACATGGCCCTATTTTTGTTCACCAAAAATATTTTGGCAGGCAAGCCTATTGATGTTTTCAACTATGGCAAACACAAACGTGATTTTACGTTTGTCGAAGACATCGTAGAAGGCGTTATGAGAACGCTTGATAACCCAGCAAAACCGAATAGCGAATGGGACAGCAATGCACCCGATCCAGCGACAAGCTCTGCTCCGTACAGAATCTATAACATTGGCAACAATCAGCCAATAGACCTAGAGCACTACATTAGTACTCTGGAGTCTTGCCTTAATCGTACTGCTGAGAAAAATCTGCTGCCACTTCAAGCCGGTGATGTGCCTGATACCTACGCCGATGTGTCTGACTTAGTTCGCGATGTGAACTATAAGCCAGACACTTCTGTTGAAGAAGGCATCGGTAAATTTGTCGAGTGGTATCTTGAGTATTACAAGGTTTAGAGCCAACCTTTAAAGCGGTAAACCACTAACGCAACAACTTCGTGGATTAGGTGATCAAATTTGACGAGTGCCGTAACTTGCGGCACCCATCCGAACCATAACATTCGGTCGATCCCTAAAAAATCGACACTGACGGGGCATAGGTCCACGTCAGTGTCGTCGAGTGCCTTTTCAAAGCTGCCCAAGGCACGCGGCATATGCATAGCAGAACTCACTAGACGCACTGGGCCTACCACGTCTTCATCAGCGAGAATAGCTGCAACTCTTACAGCGTTTTCATGCGTATTCTTGGACCTAGACTCTAGGATCATCCTGTCTTTAGACACGCCAAGACTTTCAAAGTAGGTTCCGATGACTCGAGCTTCGGCCACTCTGAACAGCTCTCCTCCAGAAATAATTAGCGTAGCTTCGGGCTCCTGGCTAATTATTTTATACGCCTCAGTAGCACGCACAAAAGTGGCGTAGGACATTTTATCAAATTGATCATTGGTTCTTGCGCGTGAACTTACGCCACCGCTAAGCAGCACAACATGACTACCCACGGCACAGCTCTCCGTCGATGCATGCCTCTTCTCAAGAATATTAACCAACGGATTGACGAATATTGGCGACGAGGCGACCGCAAACATAAGAAACCAGACACACAGAATTATCATCGCTCTGAATGAAACGACATCTCGCCTGTTCAGAGAAAAGCGCCCTCGCACTGTTTTAAAACCCGCCGACCTACGCCGAAGTCTATTTCTGGAGGATTTAACCAGAATAAGCCCGACAATTATGGACGCAATAAACAGCAGTGCTGCGGGGTCCAACAGCCAAGTTCTTAAAAGGCTGAGCATATAAATAGATTCGGAGTTAGGGGGCGGGTAAGTCTACCTATATCTATGCCACAAGCAAAGCTGAGGCAGAACTAAAAATCATAGTAAACACCCCCGTTTAACGCCCTACTTTGGCGCATTGCCTCGTCAAACTCTGTCGCCTGAAGCGCTATTAGATTACAATAGTCAAAATCATTACCATTGACTGAGCTAATAATCGAACGCAATGACGAGTATTGATACACCTAATCTGAACCAGCACAGACAGTTGCGTGCTTTTTGTCATGCGGCACAGACCGGCAGTATCTCCAAAGCTGCACTGAGGCTTAAATTAAGCCAGCCAACGGTGTCCTTACAAATCCAAGCCCTAGAGAAAGATTTAGGCACCCTCCTGTTCGAACGCTGCGGTCCAAAGATTCGCTTAACGCCGGCTGGCGAACTGCTTCTGGATATGGCGCAACCGCTAGTGGATGGGTTTGCACGATTAGCAGACAGTTTCTCAGCTCGGTTGGGAGAGGTTCATGCGGGCCCCCTAGACATCGCATCTGGTGAGGCAACGCTTCTCTATATTTTGCCCGACATCATAAAGTCGTTTTCCGATCAGTTTTCGCAAATTGACGTTCGGCTTCACAACGTCACGGGTCATGATGGCTTAGCTCTACTGCGAGCTAACGATGTAGACTTTGCTGTTGGCTCAATGATCGATGTGCCCGATGATATGGTTTACCACCCTATCTATGACTACAAGCCTGCACTTATTATGTGCAAAGGCCACCCGCTAGAAGACAAAGAGAACATCACGCTTGAGGATATCAGTCCCTATGGGCTAATTTTACCCCCCAAGCACTTGAGCACCTGGAGCGTAGTTGATCTTGTCTTTCGCCAACACGGCGTTCCGTATAATGTGGTCCTTGAAGCCGGAGGCTGGGAAGTTATCAAACGTTATGTAGAAATAGGCACTGGCATCAGTATCGTCACCAGCATTTGCCTGAGAGGGTTTGAAAATCTAACCGTCAAGCCCATGGACGCCTACTTCCCGAATCGCTCGTATGGGGTTGTGGTACGACGTGGGAAATTTCTCTCAGCCCAAGCCAAGCAATTTTTAGAAATGATGGACGGCAACTTCTTCGCACGCCAAACAGCGCCACCACCGTTAAAACGCAACGTCAACACCCGTGGCGACACCCTAATTACCAACCTATAAACCATGTCTACCCTGCCTACTTCATTAGCCGCACCATTGCGCACCGACGTGCATTCCATGCATGTCATTGTCGGCATGTCCGGAGGTGTCGATTCTTCCGTTGCAGCCCTATTACTAAAACAACAGGGGTATAACGTCTCCGGCATTTTCATGCAGAACTGGGAAGACGACGATGAGCACTGCACCGCACGACAGGATTATCGAGATGCCTCTTCAGTTGCTGCAAAGCTGGGCATGGAACTCACCACCGTCAATTTCGCCGAAGAATATTGGGAACGCGTTTTCGAGCATTTTTTAAGTGAATACAGCGCCGGCCGAACCCCAAACCCCGATATTTTGTGTAACAAGGAAATCAAATTCAAAGCCTTTCTCGATCACGCACGGGCTCAAGGCGCTGACGCTATCGCAACAGGGCACTATGTCCGATCGGGTGGTGACAATGAACACATTTCGTTAATGCGAGGTTTGGATAACAATAAAGACCAAAGTTACTTCCTCTATACGCTCAATCAACAACAGTTGAGACCTAGCTTGTTTCCTGTTGGAGATTTTGAAAAACCCAAGGTTCGGCAATTAGCCCAAGAAGCCGGTTTTCATGTGCACAGTAAAAAAGACAGCACTGGAATTTGCTTCATTGGTGAGCGTAAATTCACCTCGTTTTTGTCTGAATACTTACCCGCTCAGCCTGGCGATATCGTCACTGATGCCGGCGACAACATAGGACGGCACAACGGCTTAATGTTCTACACCTTAGGCCAGAGACAAGGCCTGGGAATTGGAGGCAAGAGCAATAGCAATGAGTCCCCCTGGTATGTACTGGCCAAAGACCTGGACGACAACAAGCTGATTGTCGGTCAGGGGCACGATCACCCTATCTTGTTTCGCTCACATTTGAACGCACACGATGTTCACTGGGTTAGCGGCACTATGGCATCCGCACAATTTCGATGTACAGCGAAAGTACGATATCGCCAGAACGATCAACACGTTACCGTCACCAATAATAGAAACGGCACACTAGACATCCAATTTGACGAGCCTGTACGCGCGGCAACTCCAGGCCAATCTATTGTGTTTTATTCCGAAGAGCACTGCCTCGGCGGAGCCGTTATTAGTGATTTGCCTCAATAGACTGTTTGCACAACCTATACTCCTTCGTATGACCTCATTATCCAACATTGAAAATCAGACGTTAGCCATGGCTGGCATCTTTCAGGCTGTGCATCTGTGCAAGTCCCTGGCAACCACCGGCACGTGCGACAAAGGAGCCCTTGCGGGGACTTTGCGCTCAATCTTAACGCTCAATACCGAACGCGTTATAGATGCTTATGGTGGCAATCCACAGAATATAGGCACGGGTTTGTCCGTACTCAGAAGCCAGTTAGACGGAAACACCCAGTCTCGGGATCTTGATATTGCCCGCTACGCATTGGCACTCATTCAATTGGGAACCAATGTTCTCAACGATGACAGCACTGTCGAGCAATTGAGAATAGGCATTAGCCGAGCACAGGCAATGGATTTGACGGTTGATGATCCAGCCATGATCAGCAACTTTGCCAATCTGTATAGAAGCAGTATTAGCCAGTTGACTCCACGCATCATGGTCAGCGGAGACCCCGATTATCTCAATGATAACGATATCGCTTCGACCATTAGAGCCGCACTCTTGGGCGGCTTAAGATCGGTCGTTTTATGGCGTCAATGCGGTGGAAGCAGACCCAAGCTGGTACTCAGCCGTCGACAATATATTCAACAGGCAGAAAGTTACTTATCTTCATAAGTCGTTGTGAACCGAGGCGGCAGTTGCCACCTCGGCTAGCGTTAGAACATTTTATGCGGTGACTTGAATAGCCACTGGAATGTCTTTGAACTTCACTTTCGCTTCATCGGCTGATTGCTGGAATTCAGCAATTTCATTGAAGTTCAAGTAGCGATATACCTCATCACTCATTGCATCGAGATCTTTCACGTAGGTCATATACTCTTCAACCGTTGGTAGTCGGCCTAATAAAGCTGCCACTGCCGCAAGCTCTGCTGAGCTTAAGTATACAAATGCCCCTTTGCCTAATCTATTAGGAAAGTTTCGTGTAGAGGTAGATACAACGGTAGCGCCTGGCTTAACACGCGCTTGGTTACCCATACATAAAGAACAACCTGGTATTTCCAAGCGGGCGCCTGCTGCACCGAAGATGTTGTAATACCCTTCCTCTTTAAGCTGGTGCTCATCCATACGTGTTGGGGGTGCAATCCAAAGCACGGTATCCACATACTCGCCCGACTTTTCAATCAGCTTGCCAGCAGCTCGGTAGTGTCCGATGTTAGTCATGCACGAGCCGATAAACACTTCATCAACTTTGACACCCTGCACTTCTGAAAGCGGCTTAACGTCATCCGGATCATTAGGGCAAGCCAACAGAGGTTCCTTGATTTCATTGAGATCAATTTCAATAATTTCTGCGTACTCTGCATCGCTATCGGCTTCCAGCAAGCTTGGATTCTCAAGCCACTCTTCCATCTTTCTTGCACGACGCTCAAGTGTACGAGCATCGTCGTAGCCTTGATCGATCATCCAGCGAAGCATCGTAACGTTGGATGTGATGTATTCCTTGAGCGGCTCGATGTCTAACTTGATCGTACAACCACCTGCCGAACGCTCAGCCGTGGCATCTGCCAGTTCAAATGCTTGCTCGAGCTTGAGATCTTTTAATCCTTCAATTTCAACACACGCACCTGAGAAGACATTTTTCTTGCCCTTTTTCTCAACGGTTAACAAACCTCTTTTGAGAGCGGCATAAGGGATAGCATTAACCAGGTCACGTAATGTGATACCAGGTTGCATCTCACCTTTGAATCGCACCAAAACAGATTCAGGCATATTGAGCGGCATAACGCCAACAGCCGATGCAAAGGCAACAAGTCCTGAGCCCGCGGGAAACGATATTCCCATAGGAAAACGCGTATGAGAATCGCCACCCGTACCGACGGTGTCAGGAAGAAGCATACGGTTCAACCAAGAGTGAATGATGCCGTCTCCTGGTCGCAAAGCAACGCCACCACGAGTCGACATGAAGTCAGGCAAGGTGTGGTGAGTATCCACATCAATAGGCTTAGGGTAGGCAGCCGTATGACAAAAAGATTGCATCACTAAGTCAGCAGAAAAGCCTAAGCAAGCTAAGTCTTTCAGTTCATCACGAGTCATAGGACCCGTCGTATCTTGAGAACCCACGGTCGTCATTTTAGGTTCGCAATATTGTCCTGGTCGTACGCCATCGGTACCGCATGCTTTACCGACAATTTTCTGAGCCAGCGTATAACCTTTTGTGCTTACATCGCTCGCACCTGGACGACGGAAAACCTTACTGAACTCAAGCCCTAGAGATTCACGAGCACGATCTGTTAGACCACGACCAATGATTAAAGGAATACGACCGCCTGCTCGCACTTCATCAAGCAGCACATCGTTTCCATATTCAAACGTGCTCAGCACTTCGTCTGAATCATGACGAGTGACCTTCATATCGTTAGGGTATATATCGATAACATCGCCCATGGCCATGTCATTGACATCACACTCGATAGGGAGTGCTCCAGCATCTTCTAACGTGTTGTAGAAAATAGGCGCAATTTTACTGCCGAGTACAAAACCACCGTCGCGACGATTGGGAATGTAAGGGATATCGTCACCCATGTGCCATAACACAGAGTTAGTGGCAGACTTACGAGAAGAGCCTGTACCAACGACATCACCCACATAAGCAATAGGAAAACCTTTTTGCTTTAGCTCTTCGATGGTCTCAAGTGGCTTATCAGTGAAGTCTTCACGTTCGAACTTGAGCATTGCTTGCGCATGCAGTGGAATGTCTGGTCGACTCCATGCATCAACAGCCGGAGAGAGATCATCCGTATTGGTTTCGCCAGGTACCTTGAACACAGTTACCGTGACCTTGTCTGGCACATCTTCCTTAGATAGAAACCATTCAGCGTCAGCCCAAGATTGCATAACACGGGCAGCGGCGGCATTGCCTGATTTAGCTTTTTCTTCGACGTCGTGGAACGCATCGAACATGAGTAGCGTGTGCGATAAAGACGTCGCAGCTGCATCGGCTAGCGCGCTGTCATCGAGCGCTGCAATCAGCGGCTGGATGTTGTAGCCACCCAGCATAGTGCCCAGCAACTCAACAGCACGGACGTTACTTATCAATGGAGAGCTGGCCTCGCCAGTAGCCAACGCGGCAAGAAAACCTGCCTTTACGTAGGCCGCTTCATCAACACCTGCGGGAATACGCTGAGACAGGAGCTCTAACAAGAACTCTTCTTCACCAGCAGGCGGAGCTTTCAGCAAATCAACTAACGCTGCGGTTTGCTCTGCATTCAAAGGCTGTGGCACGACGCCTTGCGCTTTACGTTCCACTACCTGTTGTCGATAGGCTTCTAACATTTACGAATTCCTCATAATAAATGACGGTGTAAGCACCGTATAAAAATGCTGTTCACCCAATGCCCTTTGGACACCAGGAATCTTGATTCATTACCGCACCGAATAATATTCAGTGTTTTATGCGTTTGTTTTCGACGGCTTCTTCGAAGACGACTTGGTAGTCCCGGATCTGGACACACCCCCACCCTCTTTGAATATAGCGGCACGCACCTCTTCAAGTTCGTCTCGCAACTGCGCAGCGCGTTCGAACTCCAGATTACGTGCACATTCGTACATCTCTTTCTCTAACTGCTTCATTCTCTTAGCAGCGTCGTTAGCAGACATTGCTTCCACGACTGGCTTTTTGTCAGCTTTCCCACCTCGACGACCACGGCGTTTGTCTTGACCACTACTACTGCCGCCGGTATCCATAACATCGTTGATAGCTTTGACGATGCCGCGCGGTGTGATGCCATGTTCTTTATTGTATTCCAGCTGGACTTCACGTCGTCGGCTGGTTTCGTCCATGGCTCGCTGCATAGATCCTGTGACCACGTCAGCATACAGGATGGCCTTCCCATGTAGGTTGCGAGCGGCTCTACCTATAGTTTGAATTAACGAGCGATCGGAGCGCAGGAATCCCTCTTTATCTGCATCCAGTATTGCGACCAGAGAAACTTCCGGCATATCCAAGCCCTCTCTGAGCAGGTTTATCCCGACGATGACATCGAAAACACCGAGTCGTAAGTCTCTAATTATTTCACTACGCTCAACCGTATCGACGTCTGAGTGCAGATATCGAACCTTCACGTCATGGTCTGACAAATAATCAGTGAGATCCTCAGACATGCGCTTGGTAAGGGTGGTTATTAACACTCTTTCATTGCGTGAGACGCGATCTGATATTTCGGATATCACATCATCGACTTGAGTGCGCGCTGGGCGCACTTCAACTTCAGGGTCGATCAACCCTGTGGGCCTGACTACCTGCTCTACGACTTGATCGGCATGTGCCTGCTCGTACTTACCGGGTGTCGCAGATACAAATATAGTTTGAGGCGCTATTTCAACAAACTCTTCGAATTTGAGGGGCCGATTATCTAATGCGGAAAGCATTCGAAAGCCGTAATTAACGAGGTTTTCTTTACGAGATCTATCGCCTTTGTACATAGCGCCCAGTTGCGGCACGGTCACATGGCTTTCATCAATGATTAGCAGACTGTCCTCAGGCAAATAATCGAACAGGCAAGGGGGTGGCTCACCAGGCTCTCGGCCCGATAGATAACGCGAGTAGTTCTCAATACCCGAGCAATACCCCAGTTCATGAATCATTTCTAAATCAAATTGAGTGCGTTGCTGGAGCCGTTGCGCCTCCACTAGCTTTCCAGCCGCTGTCAGCTGCTCTAAGCGCTCACGTAACTCGTCTTTGATAAGATCTGTGGCATCCAGCAAACGTTGGCGAGGCGTGACGTAGTGCGTCTTAGGGTAGATGGTCAGCCTAGGCACCTTGCGCATGATTTCACCGGTTAGCGGGTCAAAGAAGCTCAGGGATTCAATATCGTCGTCAAACAACTCAATTCGGATAGCCTCACGTTCTGAGTCAGCCGGATAGACATCGATAATCTCACCACGCACACGATACGTACCGCGCTTCAGCTCCATATCGTTTCGGCTGTATTGCAGCTCTGCCAAGCGACGTAGCACATCACGCTGATTAACCGTTTCACCACGTTTGAGGTGGAGCACCATCTTGTGATACTGCTGTGGATCACCCAAACCATAGATAGATGAGACGGTTGCAACGATTATGGTGTCCCGTCTTTCGAATAACGCTTTCGTGGCAGACAATCGCATCTGCTCAATGTGCTCATTGATGGACGAATCTTTTTCTATGAAAGTGTCACTAGCTGGCACATAAGCCTCGGGTTGGTAGTAGTCGTAATACGACACGAAATACTCAACCGCGTTATTGGGGAAAAATTCTTTGAACTCTCCATAGAGTTGAGCCGCCAAGGTTTTGTTCGGCGCTAGCACGATGGCGGGACGTTGCTGCCTTTGTAGAATATTGGCAATGGTGAACGTCTTACCAGAACCTGTGACACCGAGTAACGTCTGGTAGGCTAGGCCGTCATCAATACCTGAAACTAGGTTTTCAATGGCTGCTGGCTGATGTCCTGACGGTTTAAAAGCCGTTTTTAGGTCAAATGCAGTGGACATATGTCTCCAGCTGGTTGATCGGGAGCCCAATTGTACATCCAAGATGAAAATAGACTCAATTATTAGTCGCTAAGTGATTGACGTAGAGACATAAGCGCTTTAAACTTCGCTCCGATTCCCTGGTAGCTCAGTTGGTAGAGCAAATGACTGTTAATCATTGGGTCGGCGGTTCGAGCCCGTCCCAGGGAGCCACTTACTTTTTCCTGCTATACAAGTGCAATATGCACTTGCTTCGTATAGCGGGACTCCTGCTTAGAATCAAATTTCCCGCCAAGGGTTAACTTTAGGGTTAACTACAGTTTCAGGGTTGTTCTGAGTGAGAATTTAGTTACACCTTTTTGTAGTTAAATTTTGGATCAAAATGTCAGGTCACGCCAGGAAAGAGCACGAAATCCCTCCAGGCCTACTTCGGCAACGCAGAAACCTACTGCTAGCTTGTCTTGCTATCGTCGTGGTGAACCTCGGCGAATTTAAGTTTACCCAGCTTAACTTGATCGGCTTGGTTGCTGAAATCGAAAATCCTGACGTCGTAAAAAAAACATTAGGTCTACTTTGGTTTTACGCATTATTGCGTTACTGGCAGTACTTTTATGACTCAGAGCTAGGATTGCGGCACCGCTGGTATGCACATGTTTCAGTTTCCATCCAGAAAGTAATAGACAAAAGCAATTACGACGTGCGAGGCGGAACTGTTTACAACTCTGTTGGTTATAGCGGCAGCGCAGGCTTCCACTTAAAAACACCTGATAGCAGCAGTGAACTATCAAGGCCTGAATTTCGGATTACCGCCCACCAAGCAATAAGTATCTATGTGTGCGCGATAAACCGTTTTGTGATCAATTCGCCCTTAGCCACAGACTACTTATTGCCATTTTTAATTGCGGGCTCAGCCGGTGTATATGTGTTTTTCTTTTGAGAAAACGCTAAGGCTTAGCATCCCTACCCCATTCAGCGATCCTGGAAAGCCGACCTCAACGAAAAATAGCTGGATACTTCGACATACCCGACATCCCCAGCATTCATAAGGGCTGCAGCCGACACCGGGGGTGGCATTATTGCTGCCGTGCAGTCTACACAGCCCCATAAATCGCCGTTTAATATTAGCACTTGCCCTCAACAGACAATTGCACCTAGCCGCCTGCACCCTCTCGGCCAGCCCCCTGCACCTCGCTCAAAGCATACGTAAAACCTAGCTGATGGGTTACGCCTGCCAGACTGGCACCCACGCTTGATAGAAACGACATCAATTCATTGAATGCCACCTCGTCGTGGTCGTAGCCAATCTTGTCCTGGTACTTACGAAGAACTGTTTCCAGCTCGGATAAAGACCTCATGTGTAGAAGGCATTGTTCCTGCAGGCTGTATAAACCGTCTTTGGCATTTCGCGCTTCTTCCTGAGTAGATGCTGTAAACGCTCTCATTAAGAACTTGTCAATGTACAAAGCGTCGGAGTGTTGCCAGTCATCTCGTGACTCTAAATCCATGTCAGGACGTATTCCCATTAAGGGCTGCTGTACTTTATTTGATTTAGCGCCGTCTTTTTGTAAATTGTTGTCTTTGTTATTCATGCCGTGGCTCCAATAGAGTGACTGATATCGATTACTGCAATTGCACTGTCGATACTAACCAACCCAATAGAGGCCATGACCACTGATATAAAGATTGCTGGCAACTTCTCCTCGTATTGAAGTAGGTGTGAAACTGCGTCATTAAGTGCACGTGAGAACGCCTGTATAATGCGATTTGTCATAACTAAATCCTTAGTGAGGTTAGTTGTGGCGTCGGCCTGCTTTGGATTGCACTCCTTAGCGGGCCACTTCTTGCCGTTTCTTGGTCCTTACCCTTGACCAGTGAATTGATTGTTGCATATGCATATATAGCAGTCAATAATAAATGCATATATTTATGCATATGCGTTTGTTATCATTCTCGGATGCCAATACAAAGCAAAAAGAAGCCTGGGCGGCCACCAAGCCTAAACCCTGCCAGCAAGTCTCTTGGGTCGGTGAGAGTCACTGAAGAGCAAATTGCCAGCTACGACCAAGCAGCTGCGAAAACACGTCAGTCTAGAGCGGACTGGGTACGCACCCACTTGGATAAAGCTGCTACACGTGAATTGAGTAAGTGACCTGGCATGATCGGTCAGGGCCCCCGAATGGAGATTGTTTTAATGAAAAAACCCTTGAAGAAAGGCCCGGAATTAGCTTATTTTCGCATGCGGAAAGGTCATGGAAGCTGGCATGACTTACAAATAAAAATTACTGAAATTGAAATCGAAAATTCTGTAGCGACGATTAGCACTGACATTACCGAGAATCTCAAGGTGAAAAACCAAGATAGCCACTGTGTACAGGATGTAAAAGACTTTATCGACGATGCCGCTGGTTTTGATTACATGCAAATCGATTCTGAGCAAATAATAAAAGGGCTAATTACTGCAAACCAAAATCACGATATCGAGAAGTGGCGGCTACGTGTCATTGCTGACGGATCTGCATTTGAATATCCGATTAGCGTATCCATGAACGAGCACACTGCCACTCTAACTAATCTGGAATAACGGAATCAGATTCGCATACTCGTAGTCACCATGCTGCGTTGAGATTCGCTTATATGCCGCCTACGTAAATTCAACGACATCACAAACGCGACTGAATCATCGCACCCACCTAGACAAAGCTGCTAGAAGAGATCTTTAGATATGAGCATACTCAGGGACGACAATGCCACTCAACTCGCGTTCTCCATGCACGAAAACAAGGGCGTGTATGCTCTGCTTCTAGGTTCCGGCGTGTCTAGGTCTGCAGGTATACCTACCGGCTGGGACATAACGCTAGATCTCGTTAGGAAGGCCGCCACGGCCAAAGGTGAAGGTGAGCAAACTGACTGGAATGAATGGTACACAGATCAGTTCGGCCAAGAACCAAACTATTCCCAACTACTCGACGAATTAACAACAACTGCTTCTGAACGTCGCAAGATTCTTGAAGGCTACATTGAGCCGTCTGAAGAGGAGAAAGAAGAAGGCAGAAAACTACCTACCAAGGCTCATCACGCCATCGCGAAGCTGGTAAGTGACGGATTTGTAAGAGTAATTCTGACGACTAATTTCGACCGACTCATGGAGAAAGCGCTCCGTGATGCTGGTGTGGAACCCACCGTAATAACATCTGAGGACACTTTGCTAGGTGCGGACCCCCTCACCCACAGTCGTTGCTATCTATTTAAGTTGCATGGTGACTACAAAGACGCACGAATCCTAAACACAGACGATGAATTAACAGCCTACCCAGATAAATACAACGAATTGCTTGACCGCATCCTTGACGAATTCGGATTGGTTATCTGTGGCTGGTCGGGTGAATGGGATCATGCTCTAAAAGCAGCGATTTCCCGTGCACCTAATAGACGTTATCCCACTTATTGGACTACGCGGGGACCGCTCATAGGAGAAGCTCAGTCGCTAGCAGATCTTCGAAGAGCCAAAGAAGTAGAAATCGCCAATGCTGACGATTTCTTTCACGCTTTACAAGAAAGCGTCGAAGCAATTCAGAACAGCTCAAAAATCAACCCGTTAAGCCTCGAGCTGTTGATTAACTCTACGAAAAAATACATTGCGTCTAAAGAGCAAAGAATTAACCTAGATGATTTATTTGCACAGGAACAACAACGCTTGTTAGCGCACCTGAGCGATGACGCATTCGAATACAACCACAAAATAGACGCTAACGAATTAGCCGTTAGAATTTCACGTTACGAGGCCTGTACAGAGCCACTAGCCTGTATGTGCGGAATCCTCGGCCGCTGGGGTGGCGAAAGTGAACAGCATTTAGTTATCGATATAATTGAAGCTGTGATGCAACAGGTGGAAAGGCAAAACACTGGTCTCGTTCAGCTCAAGCGTCTCGGTGCCTATCCCGCAGTATTGTTACTGTCAACTTACTGCCTGGGATTAGTAACAGCGCATAAATGGGAAGCATTGCATCGGTTACTCTTGCACAACTTAAAGTCTAGCCATCAAGAAAGAGACTCAAAAGTATTTAAGTTATTTCCTGGGGCATGGAGCGGAGGTGAAAAAAGTGTATGGAACCTACTACCCAAGTTTTCAAAGAACACGAAAAAAATACCATTTAATATGCATCTATCAGGTGCCATACAAGCATGGTCGCCACATTTTGTTGGAACAGATCCTAATTTCCAGATCCTATTTGCACGGTTCGAATTAATTGGTGCCTTCATGCATTTTGTAGGCTCCGATCTTCCGACCATGGAAGCCAGGCATCTAGCCAACGAGCAAATTGAGTGGATGCCATTGGGCCATGCTGTATGTTCCTATGACATAGGGAATGCACTCATTGCAGAGTTTGAAAGTGAAACGCTTATCGAAGAATTGCAAATGGCTGGTTTGTCAAATCAATGCCGTCGCATTTTGGAGCTTTTCATTTTGAATCTGAAGTACCATCGACGCCAAGAGCGATTCTAAAGGCAGCAGATTGGCGTTAACAAGAGCACTTCTGAATTCTAATGAAAAATGGCGAGAATTTTGGATACCCTATTGCTCTGGAGACTGAGCATTCTCGCCATGAACAGCACCCCAGGGCTGTATCAACCGTCACAGTGTTCGCCAACCCCATTTTTGCTCTTTACCGCGCTGCGTATTGATCCCAAACATTTGCAGAGTCGTCATCGTCATCTGAGTCAGATTCTTCTAACGAGGATTCAGGCAATAATTCATATAGCGCAGCGTTGGTGTCGAATTCTGTTTCTGCAACTTGCTCGGTCTCAACTTCTTTAGCGGAGGAGTGGTTCCAGATGTCGGCGGAATCATCAACCGCTGTTTGTGTCGTGCTTTTAGTGTTCATATGAGCTCCGATGGTGCTGGGTAATTTTGAGGTTTTAGTTTGCGCAAAGTCTCCGCCCAAGATCTCGTCTAGAGTCCCTGTGTAGTCCGCTAAGCCAGCATTTACGGCTTCTGCACCCACGAATACACCACCTTGTCCGAAACGCTCTCTAACGTCTTCTGTGCTAACACCTCGGCCAGTAGCAACATGCGAAATGAAGACTTCTTCTAGGCTGTCGAGAACGTTGCACATCGCCTTTCGCGTGAGTATCTTGTTAGGCGCACCTTTCGATAGCAGGTCATCGTCTTGGCGCTCAAGTGGGGCTTTCGTACGGGTACCGATATTTCCTACAATGGCATCCTCTGCGACGTAAATCTGACGGCCTTGGGATGCCCAAAAGTAGGCCAATGAGCAGCAATTACCCGAAGCAAATGAAACATGCGGCTTATCGAGGGATCGTATCTGTGTGCTCATTTCAGCAGCCCCAGACGCAACACCACCGGGGCTGTCATATCGAACGATGATTCGTTTTACTTTCGAATCTGCATTCAGTCGTCCCAATTCATTTGAAAATTGTTCGGTGCTAGTGGCCCCAGAAATCATAGTGAATAAGTTAGCGTAACGAAAAACAGGACCATTCAAATCTATAACTGCAGTGTCACCATATAGTTTAGAGATGTTGCCAGCGTCACTCTGCCGCGCCTCCATAGACGTTATCGTCTCAGGACTGAGGGTGTTTTCACGGCTTGCAATCTCGACTATCCGGTCATACCACTCATCGGTTATAAGCCATTTTTCTGAGCGTATCGCAGACAGAACTCGTGTTGTGTGTTCAGGCTTCAATGGTTCGCTCCGATTACCGAACTATGATGCAGACCACTAGCTTCACTAACGATGTATGCGCCAGTTCCTTGCGTTTCGGTAAAAAACATAGTTACTGAACTCCTCTGTATTCTGCGTTAGCTTTTAAAGCAATGACCACGGGGTTTTGAATATCGTTGCGCCGCTCGCATGCCACGTCGTTATCACGTAGTTGCGTTACGATGGATTCTTCCTGAATCTCTAGCGCCAATATTTCATCCACCAGTTCCGATTGTTTAGCGGACCACTCACTTTCTTTCAGACCGTATTGAATGTGCTCAGCGTCAAGTTCTTCAATAAGTTTGGCTCTGGTCTGCTCCGGGAACAGATAGCAGAGCATAGGGGCCACATTTGCACCGCCACCTTCTGTGGGGGCATAGATTCCTATTGGAGCGCTGCCTCTACTGGCGAACACTTTCGATAGAGCTCTAAACTCACTGCTTTGTCGTGTAATGAATTGATCAATTTTCGCCTCAACCTCAATACGCGCTGGAGCAGAGTTTTTAATCGAATTTCTAGTGTCGATTGCACCGGAAATTTTGATTCTGATTTCGGAGAGCTTATTTTCAAGTGTTTTCATGTGTAACTCTCCATGCAGGCCACCTTGATACCGGATGCCATTAGTGATCGATTAATTTCCCTGAGAGTGGTTGCAAGGCGAATATTTTTCTCACCTACTTTACTCATTCGAGCAGGCAGGTTTTCCTTTTCTTCTAAAAGTTGGCCAAGACGTTGCTTTGCTGCCTCCACTCTTTTCGAAAAATCTTGAGCGGGTATAGGGCCAATGTTTTGAGCTTCAGCATCAGTGAGGTTTTTTCTCATGCTTGCAGGTACATCGGGGAACGCGGGATGTGCTGCGAGTTGATTGCTCTGTTCAATTTCAAGATTCTTTTTCGCACTGGGAATCAAGTTCTGGAGCTGGAACATCCTGTCGCTCATAGCGTTGTATGTCGCCGAGGTGGCCTGTGCCTCTACAACCATTTCTTGTAACTTAACTTGGTCGATATCACTTATGTTCATCAAGTCGCACCTCTTCCGAGATTGACTGCAAATTGGGGCATGCCTGTTTCCTGTCGTTGGTTAATCACTCTAATGCCACGCGCGATACCTGGTGCAATATTGATAAAGCCTTTCTCGTTGAGAGCATTTATCAGTTCCGCGGCTGTTCGAGTCGATTGGTAATTAAAATTTCGGGCTACATCTCGAACGCTCGGCGCATATCCGTTTGATTTAATACTCGCCTCTATGAATTCAAGAACATCACTTTGACGAGGTGTTAAATGCTCATTAGGTGTTTCTATGATCATGTTTTTAATTATTCCTTTGTTGCACACATTTGTGTAGCACTCGCCTGTGTGGTTATGTACAGCTAAGCAATTATAGAAATTCACTTTAACGCTTAAAAACAAGGTGAATTCGTACATTAGTGGAGACCAGCGGTGGCGCATAGGCGGCCCAAATATTCTCGAAAACCGCGAGCTTTCTTCCCCGCTAACCTCCAGAACGCGCAGGAGGGACCCGCGCACATCACAGATTTTTATGTTTTGCGCAGTTTCAACATTAACGCAGCCCACCAGAAAGCAACGGCTTAGTGCGAGTATCCCCAGCGAGACGAACACGCAAGCCTGTTAAGACTCGCCCACTGCTTCTTCTTCGCTTCTCTGTTGCTATCCCATGCGATTGCAAAACGTCTACCAGAAGCCCTGAGAATCGCTCCAATGCAAGTGGGCCCTTGTTCGTGCTCAAGCAGTAAGAATGGTAGCTCGAATACAATCGATCATTGCCATGGTCTAACGTGCCGATCTGAGACTCTGCAGGAGATTCACACTGGATAAGATTCTCATCCGCCCAAGCAAGCAATGGATTCGTTTCCAATTCCACTTCAAGCTTTCGGTCGCTTAAGTGCTCACCCGGATTACGGATAGTGTTGATCGCTGCATTGGCATCCATCGCTAATAATTTGTTAAGCAATCCCGGCATCTCATCTGCTATAACGCTCTCTACACCATTGGGGTACTGCGCCTTGTCTGCATCAGTAATTCGATAATCAAAATTGGCAGGAATACGCCGCCTTGATAGGCCGCTTGTGTAGTCACTAGACTGGATAGGTTCGTTAGCGGCAACCATGACTAGACCCATGTATATAAACGGTGCGCTTTGTTGTCTATTCTTAACCTCATTACGCATGGCATCGCCACCGGTCAATTTTTTAAGCTGCGACACTTCTCCACGATGCTGAGAACTATCTGCCACTAGCGTAAGGCGCTTGCCATACAGCCCCGAAGATTCAAACCTGTTGCCTTCCAACTCTTTGAGTTCAGTTACCGCTCTGTTCTCAATGCCTACCAGCATTTCCGCCAACTTCAGAAACGTCGATTTGCCAGTCCCCCCCGGACCAATTAGCTCCAAGTACTTTTGCAATTCATATCGGCCTGTTAAAACAACGTACAGCCATGAGAAAAGAAACTGTGTGAACTCGTTGTTACCGCCAGCCATTTGCCTAACAATTTTTTCAATCGTTGGGCATTTTGCCTCTGGATCAAATTCGTAAGGTAGCTGCCAATTAAACCTATCTTTTTTCGAATATTCGAAAAGTGTTCGCGTATGTATATCTACTACGCCATTAGATACAGGCAAAAGATGGCGATCAGTATTCCATGCTGAAATATACAAATCGTCTTGTAGAAATTTCATCACACCTGCCAGGTACCCAGCTGTGTAACCTCCGATATGCTTCTCAATTGCCCGTCGAATACTTATTCGCGCGTCCGGCTCAGCACAATCTTTCCAAACTGTTTTTTCCGGTCGTTGATACCAGGATCCGGTCACGTGATCCCAAGCAAGACTATTTCTAACTGCATCACTTACCAATTCCGCCATTAAGTTCTGTGGAATTGAGGTCGATTTAACCTCCTGAGAACTACTATTACTCTTAGTATTACTCTCAAAATGTTGGGGTAGTGCTGGGTTAATGCTGTCTAAAACGTTGTCAGTGCTGGGAATGCTGGGTGTGCCGCCCTTAAGTTGCTTAACGCTATCCATAAGCGCTTCAACTTTATGTTGTGCGGATGCATTTGAGCTCATGCAACCTCCTTCTGATTCTCTGGTAGAAGTGCACACACTCTAGTGTTTAGTGTATCGATAAGCCTTTCCAGTACTGCAGGATCAACATGAAAGGGAATCTGAACTGACATCAAATATTCGATTCTATCCTCAGGTAACTCCAGTACCACTTGTGCCGCCACTTCAAGCACGTCAACAAACCTACTCTCGAGCAACTCGTAATCTGCTAGAAGTAGCTCGGTAGTTCCGTCGCTCATCTTCCACCGCCAATGCGAGTTTTGTTTCGGTTACCTCTGCCATCAACTTGAACAACTAAACCTGTTTCAAAATCACCCACAAGGCAATGCTCAGGAAACACAATTAGAAAGCCCGTTTTTACACCTCGATATTCTTTGCCCGTTAACTGATAAAGGACACCCGGCTCTATAACAGCTGGCGGGCGCTGACATAAATCCACGACTAGCTGTTCAGCATGCTCGAGTAATGTTGCCCGTTTGCGAGGGTTTACAGTTTTCTGTAGGCTGCAACTAGATGTTTTGGATATGTGGGATGCGCCCTGTGCCGGGGCGCGGCTCTCAGCGCTCATCGAGCACCCGCTTGTGCAGCAATCCAACCCTCGACATCACTGAGCCGCCAGCGAACGGCTCCATTAAGCTTAACGCCTGCAGGAAATCGCTTTTGCTTCTCCCACCTGCGAACTGTTACTACTGAAACATCCAATTTCTTTGCAACTAACTGAACATCAACCATCTGTGTGCCTGGCACATCTTCAACAACAACAATTCCTGAGTTCATAGCGGACTTCTCCAATTCAAAGTTGGTAGTTGCCGCCTGCTAATCGCCCGTTTACTATGTAGGGGCAGATCAGGAGACGACTGTTTTCTGTGTTTGTGTAGTGCTGGCGGTCTTAGGTTTGGCGACTTGGAGGCCGTCAGCACGCTTTACTAATATCGATCAGTAGTTATCTTGCGCTATCAATTGTCATAAGCAGTTACTAAGTTATCGGTGAAGTTGGTAATTCCGGCATGGCTTCGACTTTTCGTTTCAGCCAGAGTCTCTTTGATTTCAGTTTTTCGGCTAATCCAACTTCGAAATTGGGCAAACCTATAAAGGTTCTGATAAACAATAGAGCCCGTGCATAGTCGTCACGATTCGCGTTTTCAGGTGGCCAATAAACAAGAAACTCCCACCCGTTTGTTTCACTCTCAGAAATCCGATCTCGCCACGGCTTATACCCTTGTATGAGCTTGTCTAGTGGTATGCCAACACCGCCCTTTCCTGAACTCTCACGATAAAAAGCCAACTTGCAGGCTTCCTTCTGTGTGAAATTGAATTGTGTGCAGAGCGAATAGACCAGTCCGTACAACAATCTCTCGGTATGGTGGCGGTTATGCTCTCGGAATACAGAGCGCCCTGGCATGCCACTGAGTTCCAATGCCTTATCTAAGCTCTTTTTGGGGTCGTTACTGTGCAGATAAGCACCCAAACTATCTAGAAACCAGTTCTGCACTCCTTCTGGCACTTCGCGTTCAGATTTTAATGCTACGTAAAGAACAGCAAGGGCATCAACTGGGTTTTGGGTAGTCTTAAAGGCCTCTAAGTGACCGTCTAGACTCATTTCTGCCAGTAGATCGTCAGCGGCATCCTTTTCGTCTGAATCATTCACAGTTGACACTCCCGACTCTCAGCAGCTCAGCTTCCCAGAGCACCCACGCATCCTTTTTTACTTCGTCATAGTCGTGGACGTCGTAACCACCGGTAATCGAATCATCGGTATGGTTGAGAATTCTGCTCTGAACAAACCTAGACACACCTAAGCGACCTAAGTTTGTTGCCATAGTCCTTCGACAGTCATGAGGCGTAAACGGCTCTAGCTGCGATTCTTTGAGCTCTGCCCACAACCGAGTTGCAGCGGATAGTTTGTGTAAATCCATTGGTTGTTTTGGAGATCGTGCGAACACATATTTCTTGGATCTCGACAGGGTCAGAGCCTCATCAATTAGCCGCTGAGCTGTTTCAGTTAGGTACACCCGCTGATCAACGCCATTTTTCGTGGCTGAGCCAGGTATCTGCCACCAATCAGCATTCAGGCCTCTAACATCCATGCCGATTACTTCGCCCGGACGCTGGCCAGTTAGCAGTACTAGCTGCAAAGCTATTTGGACAGCCCTAATACCTGGACAAGTTCCAATGTCTTTCCAGAACTGCTTCAATTCCTCCGCTGTCAAAGAACGTCGTTTCCTAAGCTCTTTGTACTGCTTTATTTTTGCTGCAGGATTGTCAGCGAGCAAACCTTCTGTAACTGCATAGTTGAGCATCGCCCGTAAATAACTATGGGCCCGATTACTAGCAACGGGGTGCTTTGAGCCAATATCTGCCAAACGGCTCTTTACTCGCTCTCTAGTGATTTCCTGTATTGCCAGACTTGCACCCCAAGGCGTAACGAAATGCCGCTCTAGCGTCGCCTCACGCTCACCAAACGACTTCATTCCACTACGTTTACATTCAGCAACGTATTGAGACACTAAATCAGTTAGAGATACTCGCCGCCTTCGTTCTTCGGCTCTGGCCACTTTGAGCAAACGAAGTGATTCAGTAGGGTCTATGCCCTCCTTCACTTGGTCTCTAAATTCAGCGGATCGCTTGCGGGCTTGATCAGCATCCATTGCGGGGTACTCACCCACACGAACATGTCGCCGCTTTCCATCAAGGTGGTATCTGAATCGCCACACCTTGGCACCACTCGGATAGACAACAACGTGCAATCCGCGCTCTGCCATTGAGCAATACTTTTTTGTCCGGTCTGTTTTCAGACCTTTCACATACGTAGAGGAGAGACTAGCCACAAATCAAGGGTGCCATCTAGGGTTAACGTGTCCCTATTTGATCACTGCTGATTATGATATACAAGCCCTGTCGCTTGAAAAAACCCTATCTTAATGTTTTTATACGTTATTTCTATTTAATCAGGGGTTATCAACTGAGTTCAATAGAGGTCAGGGGCATACAGCGTTTCTTGACTGTTAATCATTGGGTCGGCGGTTCGAGCCCGTCCCAGGGAGCCAATATATTTGAGGGGTTAGGTCAATAGGCCTAATCCATCTCAAATTTTGCCTAACGTGTTTTCCTCCGTTAAGCCAACCTTCAAAAACAGCTTCTTATATAAACTTTGTGTTGTTACGCCTATAGCGGCAAGCAAGTGATTAGCTTTTAGCGGCTGAGGTAAACGCGTCTGCCGACTGACTGCAGAGACTAGTCAACTTAGGGTTGCAGGCCGATCGTCGCCCCGCCCTTCGCGATCTCAAACACCCCATCAGGGTCTGAGCGGCCAAAGTGAAGCTGCGTAAGTATCAAGGTCTTCGATCGTCAAGCCAATCGACTTGTAATCGTATTGCCACTGCGCCTCAATGACGCAGCTCAATTTAGTGACCTCTGCTCTGCCCCAATGATTTCAACAAATCATCGACAGCATCGCGACGGCTTTGGTCGACTGCAACATTCGCTTGACCACTAACTGGCGATACTGAACTCTGTTGTTCAGCAGCACCCGCTCGTGCGCCTTGAGCACGCAGCATAGCCTCTCTTTCTTTCAGGTAGCGATCGTAATGCTCATCACGCTCCATTGGCGCAGCGTCTTTAAGCGTGGCCTTAGCGCTCATTGGAGCAGCCCCACCAGCCTGTGAGCTCGCTTGCGCGGCCGGAGCCTGCTCTTGCAGATTCTCAGCACCCTCTATATCTTCAGGGTCGATTGGGATGACGCCACTTTCTAGCGTTAGCAGTGCCCCCTGATGCATGGTTTCACTAATATCTTTCAAATCTTGTTTTGAGAACGTGCCTAACGAAGCTAGGGTATTCAAATCTTCAAAGATGGGTAACTCTCTAACTACAGAATCCAGGTCAATGTCTTGCTCAGGGTCCAGACCCGCTAAAACCGCTGGAATCGAATCTATAACGGCGTAAACGGCCGCTATGCTGTCTTTCTCGCCAGTAAACACGAAGTCACGATCTCGGTTTCTCTTGGAGAGTAGATTGTCTATTCTCAGATCGACTGCAGGCTTTCTCGCGATACTTGCACAGGCCGAGTACAGCATATCTATGCCGTCTATAGAACGCGCTACGCGATCTGGATCTGAAGCGCGCTCACCCGCATCGGTCAAGCGAATACACAAATGCGCCTCACCCGAATCCAATTCCTGAAGAATTTTACTTTGCTCCACAGGACCCTTCTCAACAGCGCTTGAATTGACATGGCTGACCAAATTCAACAGACCTGGCAGGTGGCTGCTTGCAAACATGATCCGACTAGCTAGCCGTACTATTTCGCCTTGGTGCTGTTTGGGATCTGACACAGAGCTAAAGAGCTCCAACCAATAGTTAGGAGACCCCAGAGAATCCAAATGTAGAATTTTTGTTATTTGGCGCTCAGCTGGTGCCATAGAGTCAAAACGCTCCATTAGAACCGCGGCTGACTGCCGTAATCGTGCGTTGGCAATTGCTCGCTGTTCACCTTTTGCGGAGCGATACTGGTTCACAACCGAGGCGATTTGCGCCTTCTCCAGTAACTCTACGATCTTCGTAACAGCCATGCGCAGCTCGTCTGCGTGCATGTTGGGCTCCATTATCACCTAACTAAGTACATTAGTCGGCTGATTTTACGACTCCTGAAGACTGGTCGGGGCGAGAGGATTCGAACCTCCGACCCCCACAACCCCATTGTGGTGCGCTACCAGGCTGCGCCACGCCCCGCCAGAGCGTCAAAGCTTAACGTAACCGCTACGTTAGATGTGATTAATTAGATAAAAAAACAGCGTAATGGTCAGATTACCGCCACCTCGTAATCCAACAGTTAGGCTGATTGAATCAAGCCGTGCGTAGGATTTTGAGCAAATCTTCTAATTCGGAGCGAAGCTGGCGAATCATTTGCTGGGATTGCGCGTTGTCGTCTTTAACGGCGTCGCCGGCAAGATGCAGCCGCGCGCCGCCAATGGTGTAGCCCTCTTGGTAGAGCAGGCTACGGATTTGACGAATCAACATCACGTCATGACGCTGGTAATAGCGACGGTTTCCGCGACGCTTTACCGGCTCAAGATCAGGAAATTCTTGTTCCCAATAACGTAAGACATGAGGCTTAACCAGGCACAGGTCGCTGACTTCACCTATCGTAAAGTAACGCTTGTTGGGTATCGTAGGAAGTTCGTTATTGTTGCTGATTTCCAGCATAAGCTTCTACACGCGCCTTAAGTTTCTGTCCAGGTCTGAAAGTCACCACTCGTCGAGCTGAAATGGGAATTTCTTCGCCGGTCTTTGGGTTACGTCCGGGTCGCTGGCTCTTGTTACGCAGTACAAAGTTGCCAAAACCAGACAGCTTTACATCGTACCCGCTTTCTAGAGCAAGCCTGACCTCTTCAAAAAAATGCTCAACGAATTCCTTAGCCTCTCTTTTATTGAGACCAAGTTCATCGAACAACATTTCGGCCATTGCGGCCTTAGTTAGTGCCATATTTCATCACACCCTTAGAACTGCTCCGTGCGCAGCCTCCAATGCAGCGACTATCTTAGTGACAATTTTTTCTACTTCCTTGTCTTCTAGGGTGCGCGAAAACTCTTGCAGAATCAAGCCTAAAGCCATGCTTTTCTTACCTTCGGGCAATTTATCGCCTTGATAGACATCAAAAACCTTCACATCGCGCAAAATTGTGGGGGCATTTTCTCGCACGATGTCGACAATTGCCTGATAAGGCACTGAATCATCGACCAACAATGCGATATCTCGCCGAACCTGAGGAAACTTAGACATACCCGTCGCCTTTGGCACTCTAGACGAGGAAAGAGCCTCAAGGGAGAGTTCGAACACGATAGCGGTTATATCTAGATCAAGACTGCGTTGCAATGTCGGATTAAGTGCGCCAACAAAGCCCACCACATGACCACCAACACTAATACCCGCGCGCTGCCCCGGGTGCAGTAAATCAAGTTCAGTAGGCTCAAACGTCACTGGCAAACCATTAGCTTGGTGAAATAGGCTCTCGATATCGGCCTTGACCGAATAGAAATCGGCTGGCGTTGTATCACTGTTCCAGTTTTCCGCATGCCGACGACCAGCAACCAAACCTGCCAACATATTTTGCTGATGAACACCGGTGTCACTCTGCAAATCATCCCCATGCGCTGCCGCAATGAATTCGTCCAATTCGCTTAGCGGTGCATTGTCTGGATTAGCCAGAAAACGCAAACCCGTCTCGAACACTGCCAAAGCACTAGTCTGTCGCGCTAAGTTCTTTTGCAGGGTGCTGACAAGCCCGCCTATCAGCGTTGTCCGCATAACGCCTAACTCAGAGGATATGGGATTAGCCAGTGGCAATGCCTGCAAATCAGGCCGCAAACTTTGCTGCTGCTGCGCCTCAACAAAACTGTAGGTCACCACTTCTTGGTAACCCTGGGCAACCAATCGCAGCTTAACCGCTAGCGGCGATACTCGAGTCTCGGGCACTGCGCGAAAAATAGGACGATGCGCTGGGAACGTTCGCGGTAGCGAGTCGTAACCCAGCACTCTAGCGATCTCTTCCAGGTAATCTTCTTCTATCGCAAGGTCATACCGATAGCTCGGCGCGTCTACTGTCCAGCCAGCATCCGTTGCGGTGCAATTAATGCCCAACCGCTGATATATAGTCTCGACAACGCTCGAACTCGGTGAGATACCCAAGACTCTTTGCAGGCGGCTATTACGAACCTCTACTGTTGGTCGAATTGGCATACGCTCTGAATTTTGCCAATCTGCAACAGGGCCAGCTTTACCACCAGCGATATTCTTCAGAAGGCCCGTTGCGTATTCCAACGCTTCGCGTTGACCCGCTGGATCCACACCACGCTCAAAACGATGAGCCGATTCAGAATGTGCCGAATAGCGTCGAGGCTTACCCGCAATAATTTCAGGTAAGAACAACGCACTTTCGAAAAAGATATTCGTGGTGTTTTCATCCACCGCAGTAGACTCCCCACCCATAATGCCTGCGATGCCAATGGGACCCGAGTCATCGGCAATGATGGTTGTTTCATCATCTAGTGCCACATCTCGGCCATCGAGCAACAACACCCTTTCGCCTGCTCGCGCTAACCGGACTTGTATCGGACCTTGCAGTTTATCGGCGTCAAAAGCGTGCATGGGCTGACCTAGCTCTAGCATGACGTAGTTCGTGACATCGACAGCCGGGTTAATTGAGCGCACACCTGCACGACGCAATCTTTCAACCATCCAATTTGGACTGCTTCCGCCGACAGAGACACCAGAGACCATTCTTCCGGCATAACGAACGCAGGCATTGTCAGGCTCGACAACAACGGCGTATTCAGCATCAACTTGAACCGTAACTTCATTGATTTCGCGAAGCTGCAGCGGTAAATCGTTTTTAGCGCACAGGTCTCGAGCGATGCCACGAATGCTTAGGCAGTCCCCCCGATCAGGCGTCAGGTCGATATCAATAATTGAATCGTCTAATTCGAGATAGACGGCAAGATCAGTCCCCACGGGTGCATTTTCTGGAAGCTCCATAATGCCCTCACCTTGGTCCGATAACTCCAACTCGGATGAAGAGCACAGCATTCCCATTGAGACAGCACCACGCAGCTTGGCTTTTTTTAGTTTCATACCACTGGGAAGCTGCCCACCGACTTGCGCTAGCGCGGTAACAAGACCCTGCCGAGCGTTAGGCGCTCCACACACGACCTGAACCAACTCGCTATCGCCAAAATCGACTTGGCAAACACGCAGCCGATCTGCATCGGGATGCTGCTCGATACTGTCTATTCTTGCGACAACAACACCTTTAAAGTCAGGCGCAGCAGACACAATCTCATCAACCTCTAAACCTAAGAACGTTAATTGTTCGCCTAAAGCTTCCGTATCAACGGCTGGGTTAACCCACTCACGCAACCACTTTTCACTGAATTTCATTGGATCGCCCGCTTAGTGGAATTGAGACAGAAAACGCATGTCGTTTTCAAAGAACAAACGTAGATCGTTGACGCCATATCGCAGCATGGCGAGTCGCTCAACACCCATTCCAAATGCGTAACCGGTGAACTGCTCTGTATCGATACCCACAGACTGGAAAACTGATGGATGAACAATGCCTGAGCCAAGCACTTCTAACCAAGGACCTTTGTTGATTCGGATATCGACCTCTGCTGATGGCTCAGTAAACGGGAAATACGACGGTCGAAACCGAATTTCACAATCGTCTTGATCGAAAAACAACTTCAAAAATGCTTCTAGATGCCCCATTAGATCCGTCAACGCGATATCTCGGTCAACCAATAACCCTTCTACCTGATGAAACATAGGCGAATGCGTCATATCAGAGTCACACCGATAAACACGCCCCGGCGCTATGACTCTCAGCGGCGGCTGGACCGTCTCCATGTAACGGATTTGCACCGACGAAGTATGCGTCCTTAACAAACGATTGATATCGAAGTAGAACGTGTCGTGCATGGCCCTAGCTGGGTGATGCGCAGGAATATTTAACGCCTCAAAATTGTGGTAATCGTCTTCTATTTCAGGGCCAATGGATGTTTCGAACCCGAGCTGTGCGAACAACGCAGAAATCCGTTCAATAGTGAGCGTGATCGGATGCAACCCGCCCGCTTGCCCACCGGCACCTGGCAACGTGATATCCAGCGCATCCGATTTAAGCTTCTCGGCGAGCTCGGCGTGGTCGAGCACTAAACGACGCTCATCGACCAAGGCTTGTACCGCCTGCTTAGCCTTATTGACCGCTTGACCAGCTGCAGGTTTTTCTTCGACAGGCAGTGAACCGATGGATTTTAAAACCCCGGTAAGCCGGCCTTTTTTACCTAATAGTTCGACACGTGCATTCTCTAGCGCATCGATAGAGCCGGCGTCGGCAATCATGCCGGAGGCTTCTGTAATCAGATTGTCTAGATCTAGCGAAATTGGTTGCGTCATCGTGTGTCGTTCCCGTTAATGTCAGTTGGCAATGCCCAGTGCTGGCTTCACTTACGTTTGCCAAAAAAAAGGGGAATACCGACCATGTCGGCACTCCCCTTTATCGATAAAGCATTAGATTTTTTGAGGTTTCCCTCTTTCAACCCAAGCTATAACAAGTGATGACCGTTAGGTCTTCTCTCGCTATTACGGCCTTATACGGCTGTTGCTGGCAATACTGCTTTTGCTTTATCGACAATCGCAACAAACGCTGCATCGTCAGAATAAGCTAGGTCAGCAAGCATCTTTCGATCGATCTGGATTTCAGCGATCTTGAGACCTTGCATCAAACGGCTATAAGTAATGTCGTTTGCGCGAGCTGCCGCGTTGATTCGTGCAATCCATAATCTGCGGAATGTACGTTTCTTTGTCTTTCTATCGCGATAAGCATATTGACCAGCTTTGGTCACTGCTTGTTTTGCGACGCGAAAGACGCGGCTACGAGCGCCTCGATATCCTTTCGCTTGCTTTAATATTTTCTTGTGACTGGCGCGTGCTGTTACACCACGTTTTACTCTTGGCATATCAGACTCCTAGCGAAGGTTGGGCAACATACGTTTAATAAGGACGACATCGTTCGCATGAACCATGTCTCCACCGCGTAGATGACGCTTACGCTTGGTGCTTTTCTTGGTCATGATATGTCGCATATGTGAGCTCTTGCGCTTGTAGCCACCAGAACCCGTACGCTTGAACCGCTTTGCGGCCCCAGAGACGGACTTTTGCTTGTTAGACACTGTTTGACTCCTAATAATTAGGGGAAATAATTTCCCCGAGTGAAAGTCACCGGTGACGTCGTAGTGTCAGTACGTCAACGCGGCAGTACAAAAAGGTACGAAACCGTACCTAGCCAGACATCTTAAAACTTTTTGGGCGCCATTACCATAACCATTTGTCGCCCTTCCAATTTTGGGAACTGTTCCACAGTACCCAACTCAGACAAATCCTCTTCAACTCGCTTGAGCAACTTGGCTCCCAGCTCTCGATGCGCCATCTCACGACCGCGGAAACGCAGTGTGATTTTGGTTTTATCGCCGTTTTCAAGAAATCTGACCAGGTTCTTGAGCTTCACTTGGTAATCACCGTCTTCGGTGCCAGGGCGAAACTTAATTTCCTTTAACTGAGCAGTTTTTTGCTTTTTACGACCGGCATTCTGCTTTTTGTTCGCTTCAAACTTGAAACGACCATGGTCCATGATTTTACAAACCGGCGGGGATACATTGGGGGATATTTCCACCAAGTCCAGGCTTGCCTCGCGCGCAGTCTCCAGCGCTCTCTCTAGGGATACGACGCCGATCTGTTCACCGTCGGCTGAAATCAGCCGCACATCAGGAACATCAATCTCGTCGTTCTTCCGATTTACCTTTTTAGCAGAAATACTTCAGCCCTCCTGCGTGGCTGCATTCACAGCACGGCCACGATTTGTGACCTCGTTATTAAGCATCAAATTCAGTTCTTCCAAAGTTAAAACACCAAGATCTTCACCGTTTCGAGTACGAACGGCAACAGACCGACTCTCTACTTCCCTATCTCCTGCAACCAGCAAATAAGGTACGCGTTGCAATGTCCACTCACGTATTTTGAAACCAATCTTCTCGTTTCTAACGTCAGTCTGCACGCGTAACCCGCTATTCTGCAACACTTCTGCCACTTCTTCAACGAAGTCTGACTGCTTGTCGGTGATATTCAGTACTACAGCTTGCACCGGAGCCAGCCATAAAGGCAGTTTTCCTTCGAAATTTTCGATCAAAATGCCAATAAAACGTTCAAAAGAACCCAATATGGCTCGGTGAAGCATAACAGGAACCTGCTTCTCACCCTTTTCGTCAATGTAACTAGCGTCTAGACGGCCCGGCATCGAAAAATCGACCTGCATGGTGCCGCATTGCCAAACACGTCCAATACAGTCTTTTAGCGAGAATTCAATTTTTGGTCCATAAAAGGCCCCTTCGCCAGGTAACTCTTCCCACGGCAGGCCTTTGGCATCGAGTGCCTCAGCCAGCGCTTTTTCAGATTTATCCCATGCCTCATCGCTACCGACACGACTCGGCGGCCGCGTGGATAGACGATAAATAATCTCAGTAAAGCCAAAGTCTTCATAAACCGCATGTAGAAAATCGATGAAGTCGTTGACCTCGGCCTGAATTTGATCTTCTGTGCAAAACACGTGGCCGTCGTCTTGCGTAAAAGCACGCACACGCATGATGCCGTGAAGGGCTCCGGACATTTCATTTCGGTGGCAAGAACCAAATTCTGCCAAACGCAGCGGTAAATCCCGGTAGCTCTTTAAACCTTGATTGAACACCTGCACATGGCACGGGCAATTCATAGGCTTAACGGCATATTGTCGGTCATCTGTTTGTACAGTGAACATGCCATCTGCAAATTTATCGGCGTGGCCACTTCGCTCCCACAAGGAGTAATCGACTATTTGTGGTGTGCGTAGCTCCTGATAGCCATGCTTAATTTGTTGTTGGCGCATATAACTTTCAATGGCCAGGTACACAGCCCACCCTTTTGGATGCCAGAAAACCATTCCCGGTGCTTCATCTTGGAGATGAAATAGATCTTGCTGTTTACCAATACGTCTATGGTCACGCTTCTCAGCTTCTGCCACGTTGTGCAGGTGTGTCTTAAGCTCTTTGGGATTCGCAAAGGCGGTACCGTATATACGCTGCAACATGGCGTTGTTTGAATCACCGCGCCAATAAGCACCCGCAAGCTTAGTGAGCTTGAATGCCTTGATGTGTCCGGTATTGGGAACATGCGGCCCTCGACATAAATCAGTGAAATCACCTTGAGCATAGAGAGACAACGTTTCGCCCGAGGGAATGCTTTCGATAATCTCAGCCTTATAGTCTTCACCCAGACCTTTGAAATAGTCAACTGCCGCATCACGATCAATTGTTGAGCGTTGAATCGGAATATTTTGCTCAGCGAGCTCTTTCATTCGTACTTCTATGGTTACTAAGTCTTCAGGCGTAAACGACCGTTCGAAGTCAAAATCGTAATAGAAGCCATCATCAATGACTGGGCCGATCGACACTTGTGCGGTGGGGAATAACTGCTTGACGGCTTGTGCTAACAAATGAGCGGTGCTATGCCGTAACAATGGCAATGCTTCATCGCTTTTATTGGTCACCACAGACAAGGTGGCATCGATGTCTATTGAGTGGCTTGAGTCAACGAGTTCTCCGTTAACAACGCCAGCCAACGTGGCTTTGGCTAAGCCAGGGCCTATGTCGGCCGCCACATCCATGACAGAAACGGCTTCAGGGTATTGACGAGTACTTCCGTCAGGCAAACTAATAATGGGCATTATTGATCTCAGTGGTGACCCCTACGAAAGGCCACGTAATGTTGTTTCAGTGGTGACCCCTACGAAAGGCCACGTGGATCTACTGTTGTGAATAAATCATTGTAGAACATTGTTGACCCGAGCCGGTCACTTCAATACACTTACCCCAACGGCAGGCGCGTAGCTCAGTTGGTTAGAGCATCACCTTGACATGGTGGGGGTCGTTGGTTCGAATCCAATCGCGCCTACCAATTTTCCCCCTGAACTTCCCTTTCAAAGATTTTAGCTCCATGGTTTCGTCATTGAACGAACTCACAGCGGTTTCTCCTATTGATGGCCGTTACGCTAGCAAAACTGAGGCCCTCAGAGCCTGTTTTAGCGAATACGCCCTTATCCGTGAACGCGTTAGAGTCGAAGTACGCTGGTTTGCTGCATTAGCAGACCACCCTGGCATTAGCGAGTTACCTCCCTTAGAGGCAAAAACACGAGACGCTCTACTCGCCATTGGCGAAATCTCTGTCGACGATGGTCAAACCATAAAAGACATTGAGCGAACGACTAACCACGATGTTAAAGCCGTGGAATATTTTATAAAGGATCAACTCGACGCGCTACCTGACTTAGCCGCGAAAAAAGAGTTTGTCCATTTTGCATGCACCTCAGAAGACATTAACAATCTGTCTTACGGCTGTATGTTGGCTCGTTACCGCGAAACGGTTCTACTGCCTGCTTGCGATTCCGTGATCAGCGCCTTAACCACACTAGCTGTAGACAATGCAGCGACACCTCTGTTGAGTCGCACACACGGTCAAACGGCAAGCCCGACCACATTGGGTAAAGAATTTGCCAATGTCGTTGCACGGCTACAACGCCAACGAGACACTATTGCAGCTGTAGCCCTACTGGGCAAAATCAACGGTGCAGTCGGTAACTACAACGCACACTTAAGCGCCTACCCTGATCTAGACTGGCCCGTGTTTGCACAAGATTTTGTTGAAAGCCTTGGCTTGGAATTCAACCCGTACACAACGCAAATAGAACCGCATGATTGCGTCGCAGAGATGTTCGATGCCGTGTCGCGTTTTAACGTCACACTCATCGATCTATGCCGAGATGTATGGGGTTATATTTCGTTAGGTTATCTCAAGCAAAAAACAGTTGAGGGTGAAATAGGTTCATCCACCATGCCCCACAAGGTCAACCCAATTGATTTTGAAAACGCTGAAGGCAACTTGGGCTTGGCCAATGCCATGTTCGACCACCTAAGCAGAAAACTACCTATTTCTCGATGGCAACGTGACCTAACAGATTCAACCGTTTTACGAAACTTAGGCGTCGGTGCTGGATACTCTCAAATTGCAGTGAGCTCTTTGCTTAAAGGGTTGGGCAAGCTAGATGTCAACGAGGCTGTTATTGCCGCTGACTTAGACAATGCCTGGGAAGTGTTGGCAGAGCCTATTCAAACGGTCATGCGTCGACACGATGTCCCTAATGCCTATGAAGCTCTGAAGTCGTTAACGCGTGGAAACAAGATTGATGAAACTGCCATTCGCGGGTTCATCAAAGAGTTGGCAATTCCTGACGAAGACAAGCAGCGCTTACTAGCCATGACACCGGGTAGCTATACCGGTTTAGCCACGTCGCTAGCTCAGAAAATATCGTCTTAGAGCGTTTGCGCACCACTAACACGTAGGAACAACCGCATGGATATCCCGACAGGCATTCATTGGCCATCGGGTATCGATGAAGCCGTTTTCCTAAAAGAGTATTGGCAGAAAAAACCACTGCTAATCCGTCAGGCATTTCCCCACTTTGAAACGCCCCTACCCGCCGACGAATTGGCTGGACTCTCCCTAGAAGCTGGAACTACTCCTCGAATAATTACTCAGGATGATTCCGGACACTATGCGCTAGAAAACGGCCCCTTTGACGATGACCGCTTTGCCACCCTAGATGGCAACAACTGGTCGTTACTAGTCACCGATGTTGAAAAACACATTCCGCAGTTCTCAGCCTACTTAAAGCCTTTTACCTTTCTACCTTCATGGCGCATCGATGATTTAATGATCAGCTATGCACCGGTAGGCGCATCGGTTGGCGCTCATGTGGATGAATACGATGTGTTCTTACTCCAAGCGAGTGGCATTCGGCAGTGGTCCATTGATAGCCGCCCCGATGCTCCACATACTTGGGTGCCAGATGCAGCATTGAAACTAATCGATGGCTTTGATCCAACCGATAGCTGGGAATTAGAAGCCGGCGATATGCTGTACCTACCACCAGGCATTGGGCATCACGGTGTCGCATCCGCTGAACCCTGCACAACATGGTCTATTGGTTTTCGCGCACCGGCTATTACGGATGTTGTGATGCGCCTAAGCGAACTCATTGCTGAAACAATGCCCGAGATACGATATACCGATGGCCCTCTAACCCCTGCTGTTTCGGGTGAAATCACCCAAGAGGCATTGCAACGTATACAGCGTATATGGACCGAGGCCACAACTATTGAGCCGGCACAATTTGCCAACTTGCTCGGTACACTGTTAACTGAGTCTGGAGTGGCTGAATACACTGAAGACGGTATCGAAGACTCGGACCTGACTGACGACGAGTTATCGTTGTATAAAGCACCTTACACTCAACTGGCATGGCACAGCGCTACAGATGCTTCCCTATTAAAGCCTGCCGATCCTGTGTCTTTATTTGTTAATGGTGATTGTTTTTATTGTTCAAAAGCTATGGCAATAGCCTTGTGCGGAACTTATCCAATCGATGCATTGCAGGCGCAAAATGCATCTGACAAAGCGCTGATTGGGCAGTTGCTTAAGAACGGTTGTTTGTTAATTGATTAAATCAAACTAGCTTTGCTCTGAGTGAGGTGCGGCTGCACTGCATAGTCAGGTGCAGTGCCAATAACGTTGCACGTTAAGCAACACTCTCATCAAGACGCGCCTGCAAACGTTTAATCTTAAACCACTGCAACGCGATGATGCTCAGCGCGTTTCTAATGTCGCCGTTATCTAACATGGCAATAGCCGTATCCGCTGAAACAACTTTAACGAGTATGTCTTCATCCTCTTCTGCCAAGCCATGGGTACCGCCTACTTGGCCTAAATCGGTTTCAGCATAAAACACGTGATTCTCTTCGGGGCTTGCACCTGGGCTGGCCAAATAGCGTGAAATT
>CALKLO010000033.1 GCA_937991945.1 uncultured Granulosicoccus sp. | reverse complement strand
ATTGAACCCTTGGCTTCTTAGCATGTGTATAAAGGCCAAACCGTCCATTTTCGGCATGCGCATGTCAACAAAAAGATAATCTGGTTGCGCGCTAGATAAGTACGATAGACAAGCAACTTGATCTGTGAATCCATTGATATCGCATCCGTCATCTTTTAAAAATCTTTTGAGCAGCTCGATAATCAGTGCATCATCATCAACAATTACAATTTTCGTTGGATTTTCCATTCGTTTCAAAATAGCATTAATAACAGGTAAGGTATTGTAAGCACAAAAACGAAAAAGTACTAAACGGCGGTTATGGCTTATGCAGGAAGCACGACTAACTGAGCATAATCACGTAACATTGAGAGAGCGTCTCGGAAGGTGTTGGTAGGGTTATCTTTAACGATGTAGCCTGCAATGTTTTTCTCATAAGCTGAGGAAATGTCTGCGGGTGCATCGGATGTTGTTAGCACGAAAATGACCAATTTATTGAAAATAGGATCGTTGCGAATTTCATCTAGAAACTCTAACCCCCCCATTTTAGGCATACTCAAATCTAGCGTAATAATGAACGGTGGCAATTTGTTGTCTGGACCAATGGAGCTGCGCAGTAGTTCTAACGCCATCACTCCATTTTTAGCGACCAGAACTGAATTGACAAGATTGAGTTGTTTCATTGAGCGCTGAATAGCCATAACGCTCACCTCATCGTCATCGACGATCATGAATTCTACAGCCTTGAATCGATCATTATTAAGCGACGTCATTGTTTTCTAATTTCCAGCAGTTATTTTGTAACAACCTGTAGAGGTCGCCTTGAACAGAATGTTAAGAAGTTTTTAAAGTAAATACTGGCCAATCAAATATAAACAGTGTGCCTGTTTTTTTGTCTGGGTCTGATTGAACACTGATACTGCCTTCGTACCTGCTGACTAACTTTCGAACTAAGGCGAGGCCGAGCCCGCTACCTTCTACTTCATCATGAGACGTGAGCATATTAAACAATTCAAAAATTTGATTTTGAAATTTTGGTTCAATACCAGGGCCATCGTCCTGTACTGATATTGATATTCTACCGCCTAGATGTTGGACAAAAACATGAATATTGCCATTCTCGTTGTCATGGTGTTTGATGGCGTTGTTTATTACATTCATGAGTACTTGACGTAGCGGTGTTACATAAGTGTCAATCGAGTCTTTGAAACCTGTAATGACAACAGGATATTTTTCGTCAGGGTCTAGAATTTCAGAGAGATCTTTAATTAAAGAATTAATGTTGATAGTCTCTATAGAGTTATCAGAATGCCCGGCCCTTGAATACTCAAGCAAGTCACTTTGTAGCGTAGATAACCGTTGAGCGCGTTCAAGTATTTTGACAAGGTTTTGGGTGCATTCTTCTGACAGCGTATCCCCCGCATCTTCAATTGTCCATTGTGCTAGATTTTGAATCGCCCTTAACGGTGAGCGTAAATCATGTGACGCTGCGTAGGCAAATTGTTCCAGTTCATCATTAGAGGTGAGTAGGTTTTTGGCTGTTGTTTTAAACACTTTTAAAGAATCAGCCATCATGCCAATTTCATCTTTTCCATGGACTAGAACATCGTGTTCAGTATTGCCGTTTGCGATTGCTAACACGGCGTCTGTCAACAAGGATAAGCGTTTGTTAATTTGCCTTTCTACAACGAAGTAACTCAACAACATTATAATGGCAATGATGAGTGAACCTATAGTTGTCAACGTTACTACTGTCTGAAGCAGTGCTTTTTTAAATATCGTTGCAGAATTCACACTGTCTGATTCAGCCGTGCTAACGACTTCATTTATTCTTGCAGATAACCCTGAAATTAATATTGATTGTTTGTTTTGTGTGGCCTCAAATTCGGTTTCACTATCTGCTTTTCTAGATAACTGTTCAAGGATGCCTGTGTTGCTAAGAATCATGTCGCGAAGTTTGCTGGATAACACAGCGAGATCACGGCGGAAAATATTGTCTTGAAGGGACGCTAGTAGTTGTGTTGCAACCCGAATGTTTAGATTAACGCTTACGCGTATTTCATCGTTTGGGGAATTAGCGATTTGTCTAGAGAGCAATACAGCTGAATCCACCACCGTCAAGAACCGAAATGATATTTCTATGAGCTTATTTTGAGTGTCGACTAAATTAGAGATGACAGTCGTTGTTTGATCAATGTTATATGTGTTTGTGCTTCTCAACTGTAAAGCGCTGTTGAGTGCGGTTTCTGTTTCAATCAGGCGAGGTTCGATAAGCTCTCTGAGCTGCAAGCGTAAAGCGTCGAGTTGGCCTCTTAAGCTTGACAGAGATTCGTTGCTGCTAATAAGGGCAACGCGAATAGGGACTAGTGACGAGTAGGATTGATCAAGTTGTAGTAACTGTGTTGAAATTATTGATAATGATGTTGAGTTCTCGTCGCCCACGGGAAAGAGTTTTGTTCTGTCAATGTCCGTTTTTAGTATGTCAATTCTAGCTTTGAGTGTGCCAATCGCCTCAGCGGTATTTGCGGCTCGTATTTCCCCTTGGAGTTGTAGTAGTTGAGCGAGCAGACTCTCCAATTTGTGAGAGCTGACTAATGCTGGCAGAGAAATTCTGACCGTTTGAGCTTGGGAGTTGGATAAGTAACGAAGCTGAGTGCTGCTGACAGCGAGGGCGACAAGCAGTAGTAAAACGATAATTAGAAACGCAGCTCTTAGCCTGAATACAATGAGAGCGGAACGATTTAAAGCTGATTCCGTCATTGTGACTTTCGTCCCTTTAGCGTTACGTTTTGGTATTACGTGAATTTATTGTCTAAGATGTCGGAAGGGTTTGAAAATGTATTGGATCATGGGATATGTATGAATACAGATATTCAACGTAGGAAGATACTAACAGGTCTTATAGGTGCGGCAGCTACTTCGTGTATGCCAATAATGCGGCACGCAAAAGCTGATGATGGTTTACTCGATCAAATTACCGCTAATGTAGAAAAGGTCGCTAACGGCGAGACGAAAATACTTCGCATGTTAATACCGCAAGGGTGTTACGCCAACGTTGCGCCGGTAATTGCAGAGTTTAGAGAACGAACGGGAATTACAGTTGAAACGGTTGAAACACCGGTTGACGATATAAATACACAATTGCTACTAGATAGCATGAGCGGTGAGAGTAATTACGATTTGGCGTTACCTGCGACATTCGGAGTGCCTGACTTAGTCTCTTCTGGCGCCATAACGCCGCTTACTGATTTTGCTGAAAAATACGAACCCGCAGGCTATCGTGATGAAATTCTCTATAACATTGGAGATCGCTTCGATGGTGAACTCTATGGTTTTCAAACCGATGGTGATGCGTATGTGATGTTCTACCATAAAGATTTTCTAGATAGTGGGCAAGAGCAGACACGTTACGCCGATCAGTTTGGTCGCGAATTGGCAGTTCCTGACACCTGGCAAGAGCTAGACCGTCAAATGGCCTTTTTTAACCGCCCTAATGAAAATATGTTTGGAGGGCTTTTATTTAGAAGTCCTGGATATCTAGCTTGGGAGTGGTGGGTTAGATTTCATGCAAAGGGCTATTGGCCACTCTCAGAAGCATTAGTGCCTCAAATAGATTCCGACGCAGGTGTGACAGCCTTAGAGGAAATGATAAGAGCTACAGAACACCTAGCTCCGGGTGTTCATACACTTGGGCTATTCGAAAATTGGGAGCGTTTCAGCAAAGGCGATGTTTACTGCAACATAGGGTGGGGCGGCACCCAAAAATATTTGAATAGTGATAAATCAGGAATGAAGAACCGTTTGCAGTATGGTCCTACGCCTGGCGGAATCGTTGACGGCGAACTTCTTCTTACACCGTATTTCAACTGGGGTTGGAATTACGTTGTTACAGTCAATGCGCAAGCACCAGAGCTTGCCTACCTGTTCGCCTTATTTGCATCCACGACTGAAATGTCCACGGTATCGGTAAGGCAAGCAGATGGTTTCTTTGACCCGTTTAGGCATGAGCACTACCAAGACGAAGGTATACGAGAAGCTTATTCTCCTGAATTTCTTAAAGTGCATGAGCAGAGTTTGATTTCCGCAATTCCTGATTTGTATTTAGCAAGTCAGAGTCAGTATTTCAGCGCCCTCTCTGACGGGCTGCAGAATGCAATGTCGAAAAAATTAGACCCTAGACGCGCTCTGGAACGTGTGGCTGACCAGTGGAATCTGATAAGCCAGCGCTCAGATAAGGGCGCGCAACAAACCAGATGGAAAAACCTACGCGACAAGTATCCAGAGAATGTACGAAAACGTTTAAAAGATATTGATTAATTTAAAGCGCCTAATTCACTCATTTACATAGGTATTGCTTATGAAAAGCATTAACATCATTGCAGGCTGCTTAATAGCAACCTTACCTACCGGACTGGTATTTGCCCAACAAGCTGCAGATGGTTTTGCACCGGAGCTTGCCACGGGGATTTCTCCTCGCACATTGCAAACAGCTAAGAAAAGCATGGTTGTAGCGGCAAATCCCCACGCGGCGAATGCAGGTCACGATGCACTAGCTAGAGGTGGTAATGCCATTGACGCTATGGTTGCAACACAGGTCATGTTGGGCTTGGTAGAGCCTCAGTCTTCTGGTCTGGGTGGTGGTGCTTTTCTTGTTTTCTATGATGCATCAGAAGAGAAATTGACAACGTTTGATGGTCGCGAAACAGCGCCTATGTCAGCCACACCAACGCTATTTCAAAATGAGGACGGCGAAAAATTAACGTTTTGGGACGCTGTTGTTGGTGGGCTGTCTGTTGGAACACCAGGTACGGTCAAGCTTATGTTCGAAACCCATAAGGCGCACGGGAAATTGGAGTGGTCGAGTCTTCTACAACCGACTATTGAGCTTGCTCAAAGCGGTTTTGAAATATCCGCCCGTTTGAACAAGCTCATTAGCGATGATCAAGAGCGTTTGTCTTTACACCCGGATACAAAAGCCTATTTTTTTGATGAAGACGGCAACCCATATCCTGTCGGGCATAGGTTGCGAAACCAAGCGTACGCCGATACCTTAAAACAGTTGTCTACAGGTGGTGCCGATGCGTTCTACACAGGTCCTATTGCGGAAGCCATTGTTGAGAAAGTGCAAAATGCGGGTAACCCTGGCGTATTGACGCTGGCAGATCTTGCCAACTACGACATCAAAGAACGAGAGCCTGTCTGTGTTAAATATCGCCAACATGATGTTTGCGGTATGGGACCACCTTCATCGGGTGCGCTTACCGTAGGCCAGATACTGGGTCTACTTGAGCCTTACCCATTGGCTGAGCTAGGCGCTACATCAGTGGACAGCTGGCGCTTGATTGGCGATGCGTCTCGTCTAGCATTTGCGGATAGAGGGCGCTACATGGCAGATAGTGACTTTGTGCCTATGCCCACAGAAGGGTTGGTTGGGGCTGGTTATTTGGAAACACGATCATCTCTTTTAGCCGGTGACCGCGCATTGGAGTCTGTAACTGCGGGAGAGCCGGAATGGGACCATGCCATGCTCATGGCTGATGATCAGAGCATCGAGTTTAAATCCACCAGTCATTTCTCCATTGTAGATGCGCAGGGCAATGTGGTTTCAATGACAACAACCATAGAAAATGGCTTTGGCTCTCGTTTAATGAGCGGAGGATTTCTTCTAAATAATGAATTAACGGATTTCTCCTTTGCCACCCATAACAATGGCGTGCCTATCGCGAATCGAGTGGAGCCTGGCAAGCGCCCAAGGTCGTCTATGTCTCCCACGGTTGTTATGAAAGACGGTAAGCCCTATATGGTGGTGGGTTCGCCTGGCGGGAGTCGAATCATTGGGTATGTCGCTAAGACAATAATCGCCCACATAGATTGGGGAATGGATGTCCAAGAAGCTATCAATATGCCGCATGCAGTGAACCGTTTTGGCACCTACGACCTAGAAGAAGGTACCGGTGCTGCCGCATTGCAAAATGAGTTAGAACAAGTGGGTTTCAAGGTAAACATAAGAGCTCTTAATTCCGGACTGCATGCCATTGTCATCGGTGATGGGGTTTTGATGGGTGGCGCTGATCCTCGACGCGAGGGAATTGCGGTAGGCGAGTAGCCTTAGCCTAACGAGATACATGGAATCTTTACTAACGCTGATTGGTGACTACGGTACAGCGGTCTACATTATTCTTTTTTTGTACTGTGCTCTGAAAAGTGGAGCGCTACCGCTTTTTGGTGGGTATGCGGCTCAGCAAGGTGTGCTTGATCCCGTGCTTGTCAGCGTTGCCGCGCTGGCAGGCGGTTACCTAGGCGATGAACTTCGTTTTAGCGTTGCAAGGCGTTATGGGACTGCTTGGACCTCTACCAGGCCTCGTTTGGCCCTATGGATGAGTCGGTGCGAAGTGCTGCTAGAGCGCTACGGTGTCGCTTACATCTTCTTATACCGATACCCCAAAGGGCTGCGAACCATTGGTGCGCTGCCTGTGGGTATGACCGATATCAGTTGGCGTCGATTTACCGTGTTAAACGCTGCATCTGCCATTGTCTGGGCCACGCTGCTAGTGGGTGTTGGTTATGTGTTTGGGGAGGTCATTGAGACAGCTGTGGCAAAAGGCTGGGGGCTGGCGTCAGTTATCCTACTAGTCGTATCTGTTGCACTAATATGGCTAGGTTTTCGTCGGGTTGCCCAAGGTGCGTTGAGTTAAGCGATTAACTAAAATGAGTGAAACACCTGCTGCTTGAAAATTAATGCTATTTGACGTTGAATGTTCGTTTGCACCCAACGAATACGTCCTATGCGAATATCGGCAAAAATTGTACTACTAGCTTTTCTGTGTCTGCCCACATGGGCTCTAGGCGACTTGACTAAAATTGAAACCCAAACGCCGCTTCGTGCGGTGTACGTTCTGCCTGACTCTGATGCAGAGCTTATAACCGTCAGTATGGTTATTCTTGCCGGTGAAGTTGATTTTGATGGTCCAGAGGGTTTGTCGCATTATCTTGAACATTTAATGTTTTGGCATGCCGATAAGCTCAATAGCGATACGATGCATGCCCGTGGTGGCAATGCTTGGGTCAACGGTATCGTCACTGCCTATTACAACAGTGGAGAAGCCTCAGAGCTGGAGGATATGTTTGAGTTTGCGTCGCGCATCTTAACGCCTCCAACCCTTGCCCCGACCTTCATGCTTGACGAGCGTAAGGTGGTAACGCGTGAGTATGATCTGCGTGTGTCAGAGAATCCGGACTGGCGTGTATTAATGGATATGCGTAAACAGTTGTATGACAATCATCCACTGTCACGCAGCGTAATCGGAACCCCTGAAAGTATTATGTCCCTGACTCTTGACCAGGCTAGAGCGTTTCATTCTCAGTTTTATCATGCATCAAATGCCGTCTTACTGGTCAGTGGCAATGTGTCTGAGGCGCAGATAAAAAAGTTAGCCAATGCAAGGTTTGCATCACTTGATACGTCTCCAGAACACACTCAGTCGTGGCGTCAAGTCGTTATTGAAGGGGCTCTTGATGAAACTCAGCACTATCGAGAGAAGCAAGCGAAGTCTGATCGACTGCTGTACTCATCGTTGCAAAAATGGACTGGCTTATCTGATGATATACAAGAGGAATACACCCGCGAGCTTGTACAGCGGTTGTTTGATTCTGCATTACCGGGAAGCCTTGCGAAACCATTACGCTTGGACAACTTTGTTATTAGTGAATACCAGGTGGGCCTAAATAAAATTCTGGACGATCAGATCGAATTGATCATATTTGCTAAGCCTGATGCCGGAGTTTCCTTAGAAACCGCAGCAAAAAAAATAGACGAAGCGTTATTGCTGCAGGGTGAGCAAGGAATACCTTTGTTATCTTTTGAGCGACTTAAAAAACGTTGGCTGCAAACCGTTAAACGGGAGAGCAGCTACGAGCAGGACCATCTTTGGCGGGCGTGGCGTTTTTTGTCTCTGGGTTTAGAGCCCAATTCAGGAACAGATCATTACAAACGCATAGAGGCAATAAGCAAAGCAGATGTCGATGCCTTGCTTGCAGCGCTTGGTGCGCCACAGCGTAAAATAACTGGATTTATTAAGGGAGAGTAATACCATGATGGGTGTATCCAATGACATGAACCATTCAAATAGAAAAACGTGGGTTCCCAACGTATTGTTGGCCAGTTTGGTATCCCTGCTGAGCGCTTGCTCGACGCTGGAAAATTCAGCAGGTGACTCATCGTCGGATGCCAAGGTATCCGATCAGGTGCAGCAACATATAACGGGAGCAGGACATTCATTCTGGTATCTACCGATGCCAAATGCTGACAGAACTGCTGTGGCGATTACATGGCACAGCGATCTTCCAGATCTGGTCGCAGGGCGAGAGGCTGCGCCCAGAATCGGTATTGATCTGATGCTTAACGGTGGAGCTGGTGGGCTACCTGCTGAACAAATCATTGCAGATTTTCAAGATCTGGATTCCGGATCGCAACTATGGGTGCAGCCTCAAGAAGTATCAGGCTTTATTGTGTCTCCACGAGTACATATTGATAAAGCTGCAGAGATAGCAAATTTGGTGTTGAGTCAGCCCAATTTTGAGCAGCGATGGTTTGAACGGGAAAAGAAAAAATTCCTAGATGAAGCAGCAGAGCGCGAAAGCGTTGTCGTTGGGCAGGCTTGGAATCTTTATCGCGAAGTGACCATAGGCGGTCACCCTTATAAGAATTTTTGGTCAATTGCACCGCCTGAAGGTATAGAGAGTATTGAGCTAGATGATGTCAAAAAATGGCATGCCAATGTGTTCTCAACTGCCGCAATGACAATCACAGTGGCTGGAAACGCAGATGTAGAATCAGTCAGTGCCGCGATTGATCGTGTGCTCGCCGATATGCCAAGTCAGGAGCCGATTAGCATGCGAGAATTTCCAGCGCCTGTTGTACCTGGTAAGACCATACTGCTTCATCGGCCTGATGCTAAGAAGTCGGTAATACTCGCAATCGGTAATTTACCATCACACACGGATGGTAAAGATATTGAGTTGCAATTGGGTGTTGGGGTACTTGGATTTGGCAAGCAGTCGCGCTTATTCAAGGCCGTGCGTTCAGGGCTACGTGCGTCCTACGGCTTTGGCGCTGGCATGCTTGATATGACCCGTGAACATACGGTTATGTACCTTACCGGTGAGGTAGAAACTGCAAAGCTGCAAGAAGCGCTAGATGAAACGCGGCTGGCTTATGAGAAATTTCGTAACAAAGGCATCAACCTAGTTGAATTCCCTATTGCTAAGCGTTTCTATTTGCAACGCATTCGCGATGAGCTGAAAGAGCCGGCGAGTGTGGCCTATCTATTAATGCAGGCGAATTTGAACAAAGAAGGCATCGAGTATGTACCGACACTTGTTAAACAGATAGAAGGGCAAAAACGCGCAGCGGTTAATCAGGTGGTAAAAGAAAGTCTGCCTGAGTTCGATGCGCTGCTAAGAATAGTCGTCACACCCGATGCATCTGCAATTGAGGGTGCGTGTGTTATCACTGAGTTTGAGCAATGGATAGCGTGTGAATGAAAGAGCTGTCCCAGTGACAGACGTGCGGCGTTTCAAGTTTGAAACGCCGCAGCTGTAAAGCGAGTCGTTTAAGTTTCGCGCCACCCTAACGGACAGTAACGTCTCTGCTGACAAAGCTGCCGATCAAGCAAGCTGGAATATTTGGAAACGTGGATTCCAGAGCGTGGTAGTGATAAACGCCATTTGGAAATTCATCGGTTATGTGGTTATGCCCGTTGCACGCGTCAACTGTGGCAACATTTCCAGGTGTGGTATTCATAGAGTCCACTGAATCGAATGCGCCGTAGATAGGAAACCCATCTTTTGCCATCCCTGAAAAGCTGGCTGGCTCATCGAAAGCGATGTTAGGGTTAGAGCATTCTAAGCCGTACTGCTCAGTGTAATTGTAGTTCTCAGACGCCAATAGCGTATTGACTGCTTGAGGCACGTTATGCCAATGGTAGTAGCCAGATGGGTCAGGGTGGCCGCCGCATACATCAAGTGATGGAATGTTTCCACTTCCAGTACCACCAATGCCTGCTTCGACAGTTGTTACGCTAGGTGGATTGCCTTTGATGGGGACACCGTTAACGCCGAAGCCAACACTGTCAATGGTTCCAACCTGAAAAGGCTCTGTGCGAACTTCAGGTACTACAGGTACCAAATAGGTGAGTTCTAGCGTGCTGTCAAAAGGAGGTGATAAGCAATAGCTAAAGCTCGCGTCCACATTCCTATCGGTAAGATCATCGAAATAAATATTGCCAGTAGCATCGTCAACGATGTCATAGCCATCGGCATCCATCGCTATCGCTGCATCCATCATAGGCTGAAATCCAGGAGTGGTTGCTCCATCATAAGAACCTAGCCCACCTTCATTTCTTGGTGTGGTTATTGACTCAGGGCAGAATGGTCCAACGGTTCCGTTGCCCTCTGAATCACCGACACCGTTGGCTGAAAAAGTTATCTCATAGCACGTTGTTGTACTGCCGTTTTCTAACGTACAGCTCACTTCTTCATTGCTTATTAAAGCGTCACCGAACATGCTGCTATCGAAATTGCCAGTGGTCTCAGTGCCGGTTTCTGTCTCTGTCTCTGTCTCAGTACTTGTATCGGTAGTGTCGTTAGAGCTGCTCGAACACGCGGCGAGTCCGGTAAAAAGTAAGGCTGTTACAACAATATTTTGAATCTTATGCATCTTAGTTTTATGTGTTGGTTGTTGTTAAAGTCTGAGGACAATAATTATTCTTCAGGCGAGGTTTGAGGGTGCTCTATCGGTTGATTTCTTACGCACATCAACGTATCAGTCATGAGTTGGCAGGAGCCTATGTACCGTTCTTTATGGAAGCCGGTGTACTCGCATGCCGCTGATAGTTGTTGGTTCTCGCACGCCTCCCAGGCCAGGTTACTGGCAGATCCCGAATGTGCATGGGACTGGGAAACATGAAGAAACAAAGCTGCATAAATCGATACAAGCACTCTCATGAAGTGGTTGAATGGAATTCGCATAAGGATTTAATACTACTCTGGAGGTCCGCCAGGACCACCGGGTCCGCCGCCTTGTCCGCCTTCATTGGCACCCTCTGTCAATCCGCTGAAGCAACCAATGAACATATTTTCCCCAGCACTGGCTGCATGGTAGTGGTATCCACGAACGTCATCGGTGGTGCCGCGGCAGTCGTCAAGATCCGTAGACTCATTACCGTCTGTATCCAGCATGCCATAAACGCCATAACCGTCCATTGCGTATCCAAGCATGGCAGAGTGCCCATCGTCTTGAGCCGCTACTTCGGTACAACCTGTAGCTGCGTGGTAGTGGTAGCCGTCGTTGAGATTAATGTGGCCACCGCAATCATCAAATGCTGCGATTGTGTAGTTAGCTAGGATATCCGCTACTGGTGCGGGGCCTGCTAGTGTGCCGCCGTTGAGCGCTATACCTACCTCTGTACCAATTGCACCGGGCGCATCGGCGAGCATCGGCGTGGTCGGTATGAGATAGGTAGCTGGAATACCGCCGTCGACATAGTCCAAAGAGCATTCTACACAGTGGTTTTGATACTCTTCTTCAACATTCGGTTGTGCTGCTGCCGCACAGGCTATTTGTGTGTCGGTTACATACACTAGGCCCGTTGTGGCGTCATACAGCTGCCAATTGTCGTCTCCATAAATGTTAGGCAAGTTGACAATAAAGTCTCCGTTCACATCGTAGACGATGCCATCGCCACTTTGCCAGATGCCAACGTCCGCAGCGTCTGAGTTTATGCTGGTAGGGCAAAATGGTCCTACAGCGGTGCCCGCGGGAGCGCCAACAGATGTAATTTCGTAGCAGGTGGATTCACTGCCATCGCTTAACGTGCAATCAACAATAACTGGGTCTGATGCTAGAGCACCAGATATAAATAACGCCGGATTCAATCCTGTTGTTGTGCCTGTGGTATCCGTTGTATCTGTTGTATCTGTTGTATCTGTTGTATCCGTTGTATCCGTTGTATCCGTTGTATCCGTTGTATCCGTTGTATCCGTTGTATCTGTTGTATCTGTTGTATCTGTTGTATCTGTTGTATCTGTTGTATCTGTCGTATCTGTTGAATTAGAACTACAAGCGCTTAGTGATAAGCAGCAGATAAAACTGCTGACTAAGGCTAGCTGAAAGCTAGATTTCATTAGTGTGTTCCTTGATTGCAAGATCGTGAGGTACGAAAAAATCCTTTAGTACTCATGAACCATAGTCAACGAATGTGCAGAAAATGTGGAAATTGGGGGTCTAGTTACCTGTTGCCTGTATTGCAGATAGGCGTCAGCAACCTGACGGAACAAGTGGTGTTGGCAGTGCTTTCAAGGCAAAAAGAGACAGCACCCTTAGGCGCTGCCTTTGCTCTCTAAGCAGAGTTACTGCTCAACAGCGGTAGTACATATCAAGCTCAATCGCACCCCTAAGCACGGGCGCCACTCATGCAGCAATCTATGATGGTTTGCGATTGTTGAAAGATAGTTAGCTGCTATATCATTGCAAATATACGAGCTGGACCTCCAGTGCCACCCTTGTGCTTAGGCGCACCAATAACCAACGTTGCACCTGCAGCTGGTACTTTATCTAGATTGGCAAGATTCTCTATACCAAAACGTCCTGTTGGCAGCCACGCGTAGTGAGTGGCAAAATCTGCTGAGATACCATGATCAAGGGATAGAGTGTCTACAGCGATAGACGCAGCTTGCGTCTCTTCTAAAAGCATCTTGGTGGCTTCAACGTGAAAACCAGGATAATGCTGTGCCGTGCCATCAAAGCCTCGATATTCTTCGCTGGAGACTTTCGATGCCCAGCCTGAATGCATAGCAACGCATGCATGCGCTGGAATCTCCCCATTTGCCTTTATCCAAGCTTTAATGTCATCGGGAGTGACCTGCGCGTCTGCATTGCTATCGGCACGAGCTGCAATATCGATGACGCATAGGGGCGCTATCAAGTTACTCACTTCAATCTCGTCGACAGATTTTCCATCAGCTGAAAAATGCAGAGGCGCATCAATGTGCGTACCTGTATGTTCGTTTACGGTGTATTGAAACAGATTGAACGAATGTTCAGCGTAGTTAAAAATTTGCTCCATGCTGAATTGAGATTCACCAAAATACGTTGGGAATTCTGAACTCAGCGTGTGAGTCATATCCTCTACTTCTGTGTGACCTGCAGCCATGGCAGGCGTACCGGTTATTGAGCTGCCAACGACCGCCGCTGCACCCAGTGCCGCTCCGCTTTTGAAAAAACTGCGACGCGACAGCATCTTGTTTTTCACAGCGTTCATTACACAAATATCGCACATACTCTTTGCTCCCTCATTCATTAGGAATAAGGCTGAACAGAGTGTTCCCAACGGGCCTTTGCGCTTCACATGCTCAACTGGGAGTCACACGTTCTATAGCCTCACGTGATTTCAGTGTGCCACGACATCGAAGTATATGGAAAGCAATTATGGGAAATCAATAATGCTGATTGGCTATATTACTGGGCAAAAAAAAGGCAGCGCCTTGCGGCGCCGCCTTTGCTCTCTAAAGAGAATTAGTACTAACAACTGTAGTACACATCATATTATACCTAATGTGCTAGTAGTCGATTGGAATGGTAGCTGCGGCGTCGTCTCAAATCGACATGTTACTGAAAGTGTTATTCAGAGGTGTCTGTGACATAGAAGATCAAATCTGGAATGCGCAGATGGCATGTAGTCAGTGAATTCAATACCTGCTTAAAACGGATCAAAAAAGCAGTAAATGACTGGGCTTTTTGTCTTTATTTACGGTCTATTTGCATCGTATAACTAAGAGTTGATATCTTCACTTCTGGGTTGAGAGTTAGGTGTATGAGAGACAGTGAGAGCCACAGGCTGTGGTTATCTTCCGAGGCTTATACACTAAGACTGAAGAGTATCACTGTTATGACACCAATAATCCAGAACCAGCTCCAGTAATCTGTTGTGTTTCCTATAGGAGCTGTCTGGGTTACGCCATCGACCTTGTTTGTTACTACTACGACTACTTCATTGTTACCAACTGTCAGTGTATGGGAAACCGTTTTAGAGGACAAATCTTCATTGTTTTTCAAATACGTGGAAAGTAGAGGTAGATTTGTGGATAGTGATCTGGCTGCCAGTTCTTTTTCTTTTGCTCGTATGTGATTTAGAAGTTGTTGCTTCACTCCAACATCGCCTTGAGCTAACCAACTAAATCGACGTTCCATATGCTGAGGAATTTTATATGAAACGACCTCTTTTTGAAGTAGCTTTGAGACTTCAGAGACTGCAATTTCAATTGGTGTTTCAGGATTTACGTAAATCTTATGTTGAGATTTAGGAGCAACATGTTTCCATAGGCTCTCTGTCAGTCTTAATTTTGCATCAAGTGGCATTCGCTTTGGCAGAAGTGAAAATAAGCGTCCAGCCACCAATCCGCTCATATGTACTTGTCCGCCTTGCCATTTGTTCATCGTCTTTTTTGCGTATTCACCCGCCGATTTTCCGTAAGTAGCTGAATACTCATTTAATATCGAAGAGAGCTGATTCTCGTTCAGCGAAAAAAAATACTCTTTCACATCTTTGTCTGTGCCTCCGAGTTCTACCGAAAGCTGATCGGCCTCACGTATATGTTGTTGTGCTCGCTCATATCCGTAAGAACTGCGACGACTATTTGAGCGCCCTCTTGAACGATATCTGACCATTAAATATCACCACGAAGTCTGCGGATTAATCTCGTAAAAATATCTGTTTTCTCAGGTATCTCCAATACAATTACCACATTGGTGGTAGAGAGTTCAAAATTCTGGCTAAGGCTGATGATTGTGCCAGTAGGGCTAACTAACCTAGTTCTTGAAACATACTCTTTTATACAATCAGATATGTTCTGCAACTTAAGCTTGTCCAACTCTGTTAATGGTTTCCGCAGCAAGATATTTTCAAGCTCTTTGAGTTTCAACTGGTGATCTGTGCTCGAATAGATGTGTGCTCTAATAGATTTCACGTCAGCCCATGAGAGCAACGATGACTATCAAAGCAACAATACCTCCGAAGACGTAAAAGATGGTCATATCTTTTTCGCCTGTTTGCGATTTGGACAACTTGCCACTTTGCGCCTGCTGGGTATTACCCATGATCACTTCAGTCCGGCCTACAGAAGATGTTTGAGTGTGGCTTACTGTTACAGCGTTCCCGCTATCAGCAGCTTGTCGGGTAGTGTCAGTTAAATTATCTAAGGTTGTTTTCAATGCTGTTGCATCGATGCCCATTTCTTGCGCTTTCACCCCAAGATCGAGCATCCCTTTCGTATAGTCGATCAACAATGCTTTTCGGTCCGCTTCTGGAAGCCATGCAATATCCATTGATGTTCCTGCGGATAGTGGTATCTGAGTAGGCACAGACGCTTGTGGTGTACTTTGCATTTTTGTCTTTCCATTGTCGTCGGCCATAGCTACTATTTTCTACGGTTTTTCCGCCACTCTCGCGGAGTTATAAAATTCGTCGCCCACATACCCAGTAGGCTTTCCTTGGCAATCTGCTGATCAGCGACATAGTCGGTTGAATACTCAGTGTAAGCAATTGCCCACCCACTTCGCACCATCTGCCCACCCAAGTCGCTAATTGTATTTGTGCTGCATTTTCCAATGTAACGACCCCACCGATCTTTTCCGGTGCTCTCACACACTACGTTCTCGCCCAACGTCAAGTATTCCAGATACTCAGTTGCTGCTTTACCGCAATCAAACGTAGTTTCGTTTTCTTTGGTACAAGGCTGTGATTTTTCAGGGGCATCTATTCCATGAAGTCTAAAACGATCGCCACCCGCGTCAATGGTATCACCGTCGATAACGGTTACTCGCTGTGAGTGACCTTCTGACTGCTTTGATGAAGGTTTCTGAATACTTTGTCTCGTCAATAAAATGACTGCAACAATTACCGCCAACCCCACCAAAATTACATATCCGACGTTTAATTTAGCAAACGACGATATTGTATCCTGTGGCTTATAAACGCTCTTGAAAGTACGGAATTTCTTCATCTTTCACGATTGTATCGAATTTGATGAATCTGTTTATAGATTTACAGTGAATACAAACCGGGTGATATTACTGTTTTGCCGAATCTGCTTGATAAGTGGTCAATGCTGATTGACCAATTAATGATGACGTAGATCATTTTGGTCCAAGATGTCTGGATCATATTCGATGTAGGCTTCCTGCCAATATTCAAATTCCCCCATGCCGTGCCGTGCCGTGCTTTGCCAAGTACGATTCGTGGCGAAACAAGCGTTTCAATCTTTGGTAAATCGCATGGTTGTTGCTTCTAGTCTATGTAGTTCTTGATTTAGTGTTTTGGATGCGGAAATCATTCGATTAGGTGACGTGAATCCATTGGGCGTTCGTTTGAAGTGCTTGATGAGGTATTTTTTGCCAACCAGTGTCTACAGTCTTCCTAAATTTCCTACCCTTGCGTCTAGCGGTATATTCGTCTCTGACACAATAGCCTATGAGGTTTCAACCTTGCTAGTTTTCGTGTTCTTCAGACTTTTCCGAATTTCGCACACTGATACCGATTTCGTTAGTCGCAGCCACCCATGTGCGTGGACATTCGGACGGTCTGGGCTAACCCCGCCGGCGTCGACCTTTCGGTTTCTCCGGCGATCACAACGGTATCTTTTGGATTGTCAGCGCGGAAAATACCTTTGATGGTCTTGAGGGCCTCTGAGAGATATTCACTATTGTGCTCTCTGAGGCGTCCAGTTTCTTTCCGCGTAAAGTTTACAGTGAATGCTAAGCGATATTCATCGAGTACCGGTTGACTTGCTGCCCACAAGTCTCGAAGCCGCTTTTTGACATCAGGTGTTAGTGGGCGGGCAATTGCTTTGATAGTTCAAACGTGTATGAGATTCAGTGTTCATTGTCTGTTAGTTATCAAGGAAAACCGTCATGTTCTTGTCTGATCTTTGCTCCTCCTTGTATGGATATTACTACTACTGGTGATCATGAGGTTCTCTTCTTTTTACCTGAGTGAAACAACTGACGTAAAGCTGCCGTACACCGCAGTGTTATAGTGTTTTATTGAGGATTCAGGCTATAAGAATCCTGTCATCGTGACCACTTTCATATTGCCGTTTTTGTACTTTGCTTTCAGTTGTTTGGTGTTGAATGCACCGATCTTCTGGGAGCCAATTGGGGAAGCCAAAATGACGCTATTGGATACCCAGTTTGCGTGCCTTGTCCCCATCTATACTTGTAAGTCTTTGAACTAATTCGTCACCTTGTTGGGCACTTGTGCCGATAATAGTGGCTTGAGAAAGTAGAATGCTACAACTGTTTCGGTCGGTGGAATAGCTCTGAAGCCTGACCCAAGCTCTGGTAATTACACAGCCACCATTAAGGTTTCTGCAAAATACCGACGCGTTGGTTGTGGTACTAAGTCTGAGCATGAAGCGTTCATTGTTGCCAAAAGAAGAGGGAATCTTTACAGAAGCAGGCACAAGGTTCCGATGGGAAACGGGTAATCAGCATAGAAGACGCTTGTTACAGTTTTTTGAGTCATAACGATTCTTCCTAATTGCTTGAACCAGATACTATTATATAGTTCTACACGATGAGCCATAGAATTCAGGGCTTTGTCTTGGATCATTTGACTGGCGAAAGATTGAACCGTGATAGCAAGGGTATGTTCGTACCAGCGCTGTACTCAAATCCGAAAATGCCAGTGCATTCAATAAATCAGAGTCTGTTTGATGATTTTGTGGATGAGATGCGTGATGTGTACGCGTCAGGTACGTTTCGAGTGTTTCTTTCTCGAATTAGAACCATGATGGTATGGGTCGCAGATTGTGGTTATGCTGTGCCCATTATTGATTGGAAGAAACATAGCAGATAACCGCCGGTGTCGCCTCTGAAGTCGCGTGCTTTGACTGAGGATGAGGCGCACTTGTGAGCTAAAAAGCGCTTTATGCACAATCACTATAAGTGCTTAATTGCATTGGATTGTGGATTCCGTATCTCTGGGATCTGCCAACTCAAGGTCTCCGAAATTTGCCTGATCAAAGGAGAAATCAGAGTGGTGCGGGGAAAGAAAAAAAACAAGCTTCGAACACCTGTGAGTATGACAGCGCGTTTACACGCAAAGCTAAAGCATTGGATGTATCAATTTCCTGTTGATCAGACGTATCTATTTCCTTCGCTGGATGGACCACACACGCCAAGCCGAGCTCACAGTGTTTTAGGGGCGCTCTCAAGGCTCTAAAGATCAACGCAGATGATGGCATGGAGCGTCTTGTGTTAAACAGCTGCCGATCTCGATATATCTCAGTTCAATTGGAGAACAACCAGAATCTGTTTAAAGTGATGCAGAGCGTTCAACATGTTTCCCCTCAGGCCACGGCTCGGTTCATAGGCTTGTGGTATCAACTAGTAGTAAGGAGGCTGCAGGTGTGCTGAATGATGTTGCTGAGCGCAGGGCAGAGGTAAAGCGTCGATTCGAGGAAAAAATGGCAAATATTGATGCGCGTGTAACCCAATTGTGTAACGATTAGATTGACTCATTTAGTCAGTTGCAATTCCTCCTGTTATCTTGCTCATCGAATCACCAACAAGCTGATGGTTTGAAGTATGCTTGTGCGCGTTCCATGCTTACGACGCACAAGAAAATACCATGATGAGAGTTCTTTGGCGATCACTCAAGCGAGTGTTGTTTTGGTTTTGGATGTTCATGTTGTGGATGACGCTAGCGGCGCTGATAATGGCTTTGTTATCAGCGTTGTTTTCCATGGATATGGAAAGTGAGCCTTCTGGTGCTGTCACCTTGATTGGTTTGGCAGGTTCGACTTATCTGTTTTATGTCTGGAGAACAAAACGTACCAGACCAAGTCAAGCTCGTACGCATCAGGTATCGTTGTACGACAGGAGTAATCGGTCAGGAGTGGCAACGCGAGACTCGGATGCGAACTCGAAGGGTAGGATCGCAACGCTGTTTTCATCCCTGCTCAAGCCAAGCAGAAAAACACAAGCGAAGAGAGTTCGTGCTAAGCGGCAATTGATATTAGACGAACTAACTTCTGCCGTTCAGGAGCACAGGGATGCGCTAATCATGAACTGGCGATCAACAGTCAGGGTGGATGAATATGGCAAAATCAATTTAAACGAATGGCGCGTGGAGGTTCGGAGGTTTCTTGAGTCGATTGACTTTGACTGCAGGGATTTGACTCGTGAGGAGGCCGAGCAGCATGTCACGGCGGTTATTCGCTCTGACGTTGGCGGCCTGCCAAGCGCTGCAAGGCTGAACACAACGGGAGAGTATCAAAGCCCATTTGTCGGCGTAACAGATGCTCTGGAGTTTGAAGCCGCTTGTGCAGAAGTGTTGCAAAGCATCGGCTGGAGTGCGCGTCTCACGTCTGGATCAGGAGATCAGGGAGTGGACGTTATTGCTCAGAGGGGAGACTCAAGAATAGCGGTTCAATGCAAGATGTATGGAAAGCCAGTCGGCAACAAGGCTGTGCAAGAAGCTTATGCCGGTATGGCTTACGCTAACGCCAATATTGCAGCGGTGGTTGCACCCAATGGCTTCACCAGAGCAGCTAGAGAGCTAGCTCATCGTACTGGTGTCTATTTGTTATCGCCGGAAGATTTGCGCGATCTCAATACCAGTCTTCCAGTCGAAAGTTAAAGGGTCGAAGCTTCAGAAACTTCCTGAGTTCCTCGCCATGTTTTGGTGAGACTTGTCCACCCACATGTCCGTTGATGATTCCTCAGCGGCCATCAGTTGTGAGTTCTCTAAGGAAATTCCACCTTGTCGCGTAGGGTTGCTTGAGGAGTTGGGTTCGAGCTCGTTGGTTGCATGCTGACGTTCTTTTGTCTCAACTCGTTGAAACCGCAATTGGTTCACTCGGCTAGCGACACACGTTGCATGTGTCGCTAACCAAGCGTCGGCAATTAAAATGCCGAAAATCAAGTTGCTATAACAATGTTATTGATATTGTTATTCAAGTGTGTGCAAAGCCCATAAAACGGTGCATTTTCCGATACTTGATTAACAATAAAACCTTACTTATCAATGAGTTATTAACAGTCAAAAAAAGGCAGCGCCTTGCGGCGCCGCCTTTACTCTCTAAAGAGAACTAGTGCTTAACAGCTGTAATACATATCAAACTCAACAGGGTGAGTAGACATGCGCATGCGTGTTACTTCTTCCATCTTCAGATCAATGTAGCCGTTGATCTGATCGTCAGTGAAAACGCCACCGGCTGTTAGGAAGCCACGATCTGCATCAAGCTCTTCTAGCGCTTGATCCAATGAAGAACATACCTGTGGAATGCCCGCTGCTTCTTCTGGAGGCAGGTCGTACAGATCTTTATCAGACGCATCACCAGGATGGATCTTGTTCTGGATTCCGTCGAGGCCTGCCATCATTAGAGCTGAGAAAGTCAGGTAAGGGTTGCCCGTTGGATCAGGGTAACGAACCTCAACACGACGACCCTTAGGGTTGCCAACGTATGGGATTCGGATAGCCGCTGAACGGTTACGAGCAGAGTAGGCCAACATGACTGGAGCTTCAAACCCAGGTACTAGTCGCTTGTAGCTATTAGTAGAGGCGTTAGCGAAAGCATTGATTGCACGTGAGTGCTTGATGATGCCGCCAATGTAGTGAAGTGCAGTTTCAGACAGGCCACCATAGAGCTCACCTGCGAACATGTTATTGCCGTCCATAAACAAAGACTGGTGAACGTGCATGCCGCTACCGTTGTCGCCAACGATTGGCTTAGGCATGAATGTCGCTGTCTTGCCGTACTGGTGAGCAACGTTCAATACAACATACTTAAGGATCTGAGTTTGATCAGCACGCTTAACGAGTGTGTCGAACTTAGTACCAATTTCGCATTGGCCAGCAGTTCCTACTTCGTGGTGGTGAACTTCAGGTATGACACCCATTTGCTCCATCACCATGCACATAGTGGCGCGCAGATCGTTTAAAGAGTCGACAGGCGGTACAGGAAAGTATCCGCCTTTAACACCAGGGCGATGTCCTGTGTTGCCGCCGTCGATTTTCTTGTTTGAGCTCCAAGCTGCTTCTTCAGAGTTGATCGCATAGCTCATGCCCTGCATTTCCGTAGACCAACGAACGTCGTCGAATACGAAGAATTCAGGCTCTGGGCCGAAGTAAGCTGTATCTGCGATACCCGTGGACTGCAGGTAGGCTTCTGCGCGTCGTGCTACTGAACGTGGATCACGCTCATAACCTTCCATAGTGTCAGGCTCAACGATGTCACAACGGATGTTGAGTGTTGTTTCTTCGGTGAAAGGATCTAAAACGGCAGTAGATGCATCCGGCATTAACAGCATGTCAGAGGCGTTGATGCCTTTCCAGCCCGCGATGGACGAACCGTCAAACGGTTGGCCATCTTCGAAGACGTCTTCTTCAAACATGGAAGCTGGGACAGCAGTGTGTTGTTCCTTACCGCGTGGGTCTGTAAAACGAAAGTCGACGAATTTGACTTCGTTGTCTTTGATGTTCTTGAGTACGTCACTCGCTGACATGTCTAATTTTCCTATAAAAAATAATTGTATGGGCCACGCGTACGTGGGCGCGCAACTGTAAGAAGTTGGTGCAGACACCGTACCAACCGTGTAACCCGTAATATCTCCTTGTAAAACAAAGAGATAGTAATTTCCGCCAGTCGGCACATGCGTCAAAAAAGTGCAATGAGTATATTTACGCACCAAATTGGTGCGTAAAATCACCTTGAAACACGGCCGAGCAACTAAATTACCCTTGGTTATCTACAGTCTACCGTATCGTCGTTGAGCTTCGGATTAAGTACACTGGCAACCTTCGTTGAAAGAGCTTGAATTGACCATGAACGACGCTGCCGCGCAGCCCGATGTTAATACCTTCCAGGGCATGATTGCCGTGTTGCAAAACTACTGGGCCGCCCAAGGCTGTCTGGTGCAACAATCCTATGACATGGAGATGGGAGCGGGTACGTTTCACCCCTCGACATTTCTGCGAGCGATAGGGCCTGAGCCTTGGTTCGCGTGCCATACGCAGTCATCCAGACGCCCCACTGATGGGCGCTATGGGGAGAACCCGAATCGCCTGCAACATTATTATCAGTTTCAGGTTGCCATGAAGCCATCTCCGGAAGGCATGCAGGATCTCTACCTGGGCTCATTAGAAGCACTGGGCTTCAACACGCTAGAACACGATATTCGGTTTGTTGAGGATAATTGGGAATCCCCGACACTGGGTGCGTGGGGTTTAGGTTGGGAGGTTTGGCTAAACGGTATGGAGGTCACTCAGTACACCTATTTCCAACAATGCGGTGGTATCAGCTGCAAGCCTGTACTCGGCGAATTAGCGTATGGCATAGAGCGTCTTGCTATGTATATACAGGGCGTGGAAAGTGTTTACGACTTGGTATGGGGGCATACAGCTCAGGGTGTTGTCACCTACGGCGATGTGTTCCATCAAAATGAAGTAGAGCAATCGACTTACAATTTCGAGCACGCCGATGTTGATGCGTTATTTGCGCAATTCGATCAGTGCGAAAAAGAGTGCGCTAAATTGTGCGAACTTGAGCTGCCTTTGCCAGCCTATGAACAAGTCCTGCGTGCTTCTCACTCGTTTAATTTGTTAGATGCCAGACACGCAATCTCAGTCACTGAGCGACAACGATATATCCTTAAGGTGCGCACGCTATCAAGGTTGGTTGCGGATGCCTGGCTGAACAAGCGAGAGTCTTTAGGGTTCCCGCTGTTAAAGTCCTCTAAGGACAAGGAGGCCTCTGACAATGTCTGATTTACTCATAGAAATAGGCTGTGAAGAATTACCAGCCGGATCAGTATTGCCATTAGCTGAGCATTTGGCTGCATCGTTATCTTCAGTGTTGCAGCAAAGTAAGTTGTGCACGGCAGAGGCTGAAGTGTTTGCAACACCTAGGCGAATTGCTGTGCGCTTTGCAAAAGTAGGTGACAAGCAAGCCGACACCGTCGTTGAAAAGAAAGGCCCAGCAAAGGCGTCTGCTTTTAAAGAGGGTGTGCCCACCAAAGCCTTGGAAGGTTTCATGCGGGGTGCGGGCGTCACCGTCGATCAACTAACAACGATAGATACGCCTAAAGGCGAATGGATGGTAGTTAGCCAAACACAAAAAGGTAAGGCACTGGTTGATGTGCTAGCCGAGGCGCTTCCCAACGCTATCAAAACGATGCCTATGCCGCGACGCATGCGCTGGGGTGCACAAGCTCATGAGTTCATTCGTCCTGTCGTTTGGTTACTAGCTCTTCACGGGAGCAAAACGTTGCCACTGAGTGTGCTTGGACTAAGCGCATCGAATAAGAGTTGGGGGCATCGTTTTCATGCACCTGAGCCTCAGGTTATCGATCAGCCTTCTAACTACGAAGCTATTTTAGAATCAGCGTTTGTCATGGCAGACCCCGCGGAACGACGTGCACACATTGTTAAGAGTGTTCAAGCAGAAGCGATGCGTTTGGGCGGTACACCGGTGATGGATGAAGAGTTGGTGGATGAGGTCACCGCGTTGGTTGAATGGCCAGTAGCGCTAGCGGGCAAATTTGATGAGGAGTTTCTAGAGATACCTAAAGAAGCCTTAATTCAAACTATGCAAGAAAATCAACGCTACTTTGCATTGCTTGATGACAAGGGTAATTTGATGCCTGCGTTCATTACTGTTGCTAACATTGAGTCGGTTAATAAGGCCACTGTCATTGATGGTAATGAGCGTGTTATCCGTCCACGCTTTGCCGACACGATGTTTTTCTGGAATCAAGATAAACAACAACCACTCTCTGCACACGAAGCTCAATTGTCGCGTTTGTTGTTTCAAGAGAAGCTGGGTAGCGTTGCAGACAAGGTGTCACGCATGGGTGTACTTGGTGCTTGGTTGGCAGATCAACTCGGCGTTGATAAAGCTCATGTAGCGCTGGCAACTAGCCTATGTAAGTGTGATTTAAACACTGAGATCGTTAAAGAGCTTGCGAAAATGCAAGGGATCTGTGGTCGGTATTACGCCACGCGCGATGGGCATCCTGAGCCGGTTGCTGAAGCGATGGAGCAGCATTATTTTCCAAAGCAAGCAGGTGGAAAATTACCGGAAGGGTCTGTGTCTCAGATAGTGTCGCTGTCCGATAAAACCGACACACTCGTCGGCATTTTTGGTTTGGGAATGAAACCAACAGGTGCTAAAGATCCCTTCGCACTGCGACGGGCATCCTTGGGAATTGTTCGAATTATTGTCGAACAAAAGCTTGATATCGATTTAGTTGATCTTCTCGATACGAGTGTGCAGAGCTATGGCGACATTCTTGATTCGCCGGACAAGGCAGACATGCTGGCGTATATCGTTGAGCGTATGCGTGGTTATTTGGTCGATCAAGGTTTTGCCCCAGATGCCATTGATGCGGTACTTGCCAAGGGCATTTATCGGCCACAAGATATTGTGTCGCGCTTACAGGCTATGCAACAGTTTCGGCAAACTGATGCGGCAGTGTCATTGGCTGCTGCCAGTAAGCGTATTGGTAATATGCTCAAAAAAGTTGAAACCCCTGTACCGGAAACGGTTGATACGGCTTTGTTGGCAGAAGACGCCGAAACTAAGTTGTATTCGCGGGTATCCGATGTCTCTCAAGTCATAGCCAAAAATATTGAAGACAAAGACTACGCCTCTGCTATGAATTTAACTGCGTCATTACGTGACGATGTTGATGCGTTCTTTGATCAGGTTATGGTCATGGCAGATGACACTGCACTTCGTGATAACCGTCTGGCATTGCTAAGCCAAGTTAACGCTTTGTGTTGCGGTACGGCAGAGCTTAGCCTTCTTAAACCTGCGACAGCCTCATCATGATTAAACTGATTGTTCTGGATAGGGATGGTGTTATCAATGAGGACCTGGAGCGCCCAGTGTCCTCAGCAGATGAATGGGTTCCTATTCCAGGCAGTCTTGAAGCAATTGCACGACTACATCAAGCAGGATGGCATGTCGCAGTAGCGACTAACCAAAGTGGTATCGATAGAGGTTTGATCGAGCTTGAAACCTTGCATGCTATTCATCAACGAATGCATGAGATGGTAAACCAGGCTGGCGGGAAAATTGATGTTGTCGCTTTCTGTCCGCATAGCGAGTCCAATCAATGTTCTTGCCGAAAACCTGCTCCCGGCATGCTGTATACGATTTGTGAACGCTTGGATATCGACCCTAGCAAAATTGTATTGGTGGGTGATTCATTGAGAGATGTACAGGCCGCTATGGCAACCGCTGCAACGCCTATTATGGTTAGGACAGGCAAGGGCCAAATGACCCTAGATAGCAATAAGGGGCTCGAACACATCCCAGCCTATGATGATCTAGCAAGTTATGTCGATGCCTTGTTAGCTCCTACTGAGGAAAAATAAATATGTATCGCCTATGGTTAGCGTTTCGTAGTGTTGTATTTTGGGTATGGCAAATTCTGTGTACCTTAACGATTGGTACCTTGGTGTTATTCGTTGGGGTGTTCTCTTTCAAGGCAGGGTTCAAGATAGCAGTCACCTGGAATCGAGCAAACATTTGGGGGCTTAAATATATTTGCGGAGTCACCTGGAAAGTTGAGGGTCGGGAAAACATTCCTGAAACACCGTGCGTGGTTATGTCGAAGCATCAGTCCACGTGGGATGCCTATTTTTTACCCACTTTGTTTCCGTACAGTGTTTATGTCGCTAAGCGCTCTCTGATATGGATACCCATATTTGGTTGGGCGCTTTATATACTTAAGTTCATCCTAATTGATCGAAAAAGTGGCCGTTCTGCGATACAGCAAATGTGCGAGCAAGCAGCTGATCGTTTGTCGAAGGGTCGGTGGGTGCTAGTCTTCCCTGAAGGTACGCGACGCCCAGTCGGCGCTGAACCAGCGTATCGCGTTGGCGGTGCAAAAATAGCGGCCGAACTGTCCGTCGATGTATTGCCGATAGCTGCAAACGCTGGAGAGTTCTGGCCACGTATGGGTTTCATTAAATGGCCCGGCGAAATCACAGTCACTATCGGGCCTGTTATTAAATCTGAAGGTAAAACTGCCACTCAAATTCTTAAGGAGACAGAAAACTGGATAGAAGGGCGCATGGGCGAGATAACCGTGCTTAACCGTTTTCCTTACTAGGCGTTTTTGTTTTAGATTTTTTCGGTTTAGCCAGTTTGATTTTTAAGTTGAACAAATCAATGGCGTTTTGCGAGGTAGTTGCTGCAATTTGCGCGGCATCTTCCTCGCGAAGTGCGCAAACGCTTGCCCAGACATCGGCCAGATAGGCCGGCTCATTACGTTGCCCTGAGTGGTTTGCATCGGGTTGATCCGGTGCGTCTGTTTCAAGCAAGATGCTATCTAAAGGTAGAGTGGCCACCAATGATCGAAGCTTACTCGCCCTATCATAGGTTATTGCACCGCCAAAACTAAACTTGAAACCAAGCTCAATGAGCTTGAGTGCTTGTTGTTCTGAGCCATTGAAACTATGGATCAAGCCTTTACGGTGACCTGAGGCTTTAATTAAATCAATGACATCTTCTACCGCTTTTCGAGCGTGCACGACAATAGGCAGATTAAATTCTCGAGCTAAAGCCAATTGCGCGATGAATAGCTGATGCTGGAATGATTTGTCAGCGTCCTCTATCGCGTAGTCAAGGCCACATTCGCCCACGGCGACAGGTCGCTCTAGAGCCAACCAGGATGCGAGTTCATCAAGGTGTTGCACCGTATGCTCAGCAGAAAAGCACGGGTGCAGGCCGTAACAGGCGAATAAGTCTTTGTGGTCGTTACACACAGATCGAACTCTTGGCCAGAGTCTGCGTGATATCGCAGGTACGATTTGCGCTATAACGTTGGCTTCGCGCGCATTGTGCAGTACGCCTTCGATATCGCCTGCGAAGCGATCATCATCGGTATGCACATGGCTATCGATGAGTTGTGGTGGAAGTTGTTGAAGCATTGTCAATCTGTGCGCTGATCCGAGTCGAGAAACGTGTAACAATCTACCATGTAGAGAGTAGTCTGATCGCCCGATGTTTCGGGTAGTGGCAATACCGCAGGAGACAGCAATGCGCTGGAGAAAAGGTCGACAAAGTAGCAATATTGAAGATCGTCGTGGACAAGGTCCAGGGCGTGCGCCTAGGCGTGGTGGCTCAGGTATGAAACTGGGCGGTGGCGCTGGCATTATCGTACTGCTGCTAGGTATGTTTTTGGGTGTTGATTTATCAGGCCTGTTAGGTACTGGCGGCTCCTCAAGCGTGGGTATGCCGCAACTCACTAGTCAGTCTAGTGGACAGGTTAAAAGTGACGACGAATCAACCCAATTCGTCTCCACTATGCTTGCCTATAACGAAGACGTCTGGACCAAGCTGTTTGCGGAATCGAATCAGCAATATCGGCCAGCAAAGTTAGTCATTTTTGATGGTGGCGTGAATTCAGCATGTGGTTATACCTCATCGGCTGCTGGTCCATTTTATTGTCCGGGCGACTATCAGATTTACATTGATTTGAATTTCTTCCGTGAGCTCCAAAAAATGGGAGCAGGTGGGGACTTTGCTCAGGCTTACGTATTGGCGCATGAAGTAGGGCACCACATTCAGAACTTGTTGGGTGTATCTATGGCTGTGCAGAAACGTCAGCGCAGTGTGAGTAAAACCGAAGCTAATTTGCTGTCGGTTCGAACAGAGCTACAAGCAGATTGTTACGCCGGTGTGTGGGCTCATCATGCGCATAAAGACAATCAACTGTTAGAGCCTGGTGATCTTGAAGAAGGTATGAATGCTGCGTCTAAAATTGGCGACGATGCACTAATGAGTAGAGCGGGTGCGCAGGTGCGTCCAGAAGCGTTTACTCACGGTTCATCGCAGCAGCGTCAAGAGTGGTTGTACCGTGGACTTGAGAGCGGTGACCCTCAGAAGTGCGATTCCTTTGCTAGCTAGATAAATCACTAGGTCGTTAAACCCTTATGCGAATGGATCGAAATGAATTTCTGGCGTGCCCTGCAAAGCGGGTTACCTTGCTGGGTATGTCGGGTGTAGGAAAAACCCGTCTGGCCAACATGCTAAGAAACGATGATTGGTTTCACTATTCAGTGGACTATCGAATCGGCACACGGTATCTGGATGAACCCATTCTGGATAACATCAAAGCCCAAGCCATGCAGGTGCCTTTCTTGCGTGATTTGTTGCTGTCAGATTCCATCTATATCAGCAACAATATTACTGTTGATAACTTAGCACCACTTTCAACTTTCTTAGGCATGTTGGGCGATCCCGATAAAGCTGGGCTTGCCTTGTCGGAATTTAAGCGTCGGCAAAGCTTGCACCTAGAAGCTGAGCTTGATGCAATGCGTGATGTTGAATCGTTTATCCATAAAGCAAAATCCATTTATGGCTATGACCATTTCCTAAACGATGCGAGTGGAAGTTTTTGTGAAATAGATGATCAGTCAGTGATCAAGTCTATAGCTGACAACACGTTGGTGGTGTACATCAAGACTACCCCTGAAGATGAAGCTTTTTTAATTGAGCGTGCTGCTCGTCATCCCAAGCCCTTATATTATCGAGAACCTTTTCTTGACGCGCAGTTAGCCGATTATTACGCTGAAACGGGTTTGGAATACACCGCTCAAATTGATCCAGCAGAATTCGTCAGGTGGGTGTTCCCCCGATTATTTAAAACAAGGTTGCCTCGGTACGAGGCTATTGCAGATGCTCACGGTTATGTGATCTCAGCTAAGGATGCTTTCGAAGTTCAAAACGCTGATGATTTCTTACAGTTGATTGGGGATGCTCTTTAATTCATTCTGTGCCGTCCCATGTGCCAATACGTTTTTACTGTGTTGGTATTTTCCTTAAGTTGAGGTTGTCTGATGCCACTTGTTGCTCATAACGATTTGCCCAGCTTTGAGCGTTTGCGCGGTGAAGGATATCGAATTCTTTCCCCTGAACGTGCCAAGCTGCAGGACATTCGCGCGTTGCATATTGGCTTCTTGAATATGATGCCGGATGCGGCCCTGGGTGCAACAGAAAGACAATTCTTTAGGTTGGTAGGTTCGAGTAACCCTATCTCTCAGTTTTATATACACCCGTTTACCTTAGATGAAATTCCACGGGGTGATAAAGCCAGAGCTCATATAGACACCTATTACGAATCATTGTCATCCATTATGGAAATGGGCCTAGATGCACTGATAATTACAGGGGCGAATGTTACTAACCCTGATCTGCGGCAAGAGGTTTTTTGGGATCCCCTGTGTAAAGTCATCGAATGGGCTGATGCTAACGTTAGCTCGACACTGTGTTCATGTTTAGCGACCCATGCCGTTTTATTGGCTAGGCACGATATTCAAAGGCGTGGCTTAGACAGTAAACGCTGGGGTGTCTTCGAGCATGAGGTCGTTAAGAAAGATCACCCGCTAGTGCGCGACACTAATACTCGTGTTGTTGTGCCGCATTCTCGTTTCAATGAAATTACCGAGGAGCAACTGACCGAGGCAGGGTTACATGTCCTGATAACCGGTGAAGAGCCTGGGGTTCAGCTTGCAGTGAGCCCGGATGGGTTTAGGACTGTTTTTTTTCAGGGCCACCCCGAGTACGACAGTATTAGCCTTATGAAAGAGTACAAGCGAGACGTGGGGAGATTTATAAATGGCGATCTTGATCATTACCCTCCCATGCCCAAGTATTATTTCGATAGTCATACGAAAGCCTTGTTTGATGAGTATGAAGATCGTGTGCATACAGCCCTTAAGGGTTATTTGCCACCCCCAATATTCCCTGAAAGCTTAGTGAATCATCGCTTACCCAACACTTGGCACGATAGCGCTGAGGCTCTGGTGGGGAACTGGATCGGTATGGTGTACCAAATCACTCATCGTGATCGTACTCGCCAGTTTATGGACGGTATCGAGCGAAATGATCCCTTGGGATGGTTAGCTGGAGATGTGTCCCGCCTCACGTAATTGGCGTGGTGACTGCATACGTTACTGGATAGCGCCGACAACTGGTTCGGGGTTTCTATTCAGTTACGGTTGTAGTCAGGGGAACGATGGCACAGGTTCTAAAGGGTAGTAAGCGTCTGCTTTGCGGCCTGCTGTTGTGGGTTGTCCAATCGATTGTATGGGCTGACGATATACCGCTGCTTCTCCAGCCTGCTCCTAGTTGGGCATCGCCTGTCGAGGCGTTTGATCCGTCATTGCAAGTACGGGGTAACACAGAGTACGGGTTGCACGACCGTCTCAGTGACTTACAAATAAATGCTACCCAACGCGGTAACACGCAAATTTACAATGCGGTTGAGTACTCGCTCACCAATATGTTTGGTGTGGAGAATTTTTCAACGGTTGAGATATCGTTTGATCCAATGTATCAAACGTTGAGCCTTCATGAATTAGTGGTTAACCGTAATGGGCAATTACTACAAAAATTTGATTCAACGCAGTTTGAAATACTTGCATCAGCGAAAACCCCCATTGAATTAGTCTACGACGGTACGCTAACGCTTAGCGCACACATTGCTGATCTTAGAGCCGGTGATATTGTTCGCTATGCTTACACACTGTCAGGTGATAACCCCGTGTATCGAGGTAGTCGTGAGTTCTATGTTAATACAGAGCTATGGACGCAACTTGAAAGGCAGTACGTGCGTGTATTGACGCAAGCAGATAGTCCATTGAATCGTCGCGTTCGCGGTGCCAATGTGTCTGTAGCTGTCAAGGAGAGGCGAGGTGTTCAAGAGCTCGTCATTGACCAGCGTAGTGTTGCGACCATTCAGTCAGAAAACGATGTGCCCAGTTGGCGCGAAGCTCGAGGCACACTTGTCTTTAGTGATATGGAAAGTTGGCAAGATGTGGCGCGGTGGGCGCTACCGCTTTATACACGTCCAGAGCTAGCAGATGACGCAGTAGTGAAGTTAGCGAATACCATCCGTTCATCTAACGACGATGAAAACGCACAAATTGGTGCAGCTCTACAATGGGTGCAAGAGCAGATCGAAACCGTATCAGTGGATGCCAGCAGGAACTCTCATTTGCCAGCGACTCCTGCTAATACGCTTCGGTATGGTTTTGGTGATAGCAAAGATAAAGCGCTATTGCTTGTCGCACTGTTGGAGTCGTTGGGTATTGAGTCAAGCGTTGCGTTGGTGAATACCATGCGAGGTTTGGCGGCTGAGGACTACCCGCATCGATTGCACGCGTTTAATCATGCTTTGGTTCACATTAGTAGACAAGATGAATCACATTTTATTGATCCAAGCAGAGTGAGTCAGTTAGGCGCGACTTTAGGTGAATTGCACGAACCAAACTATGGGCGTGCATTGATATTGACTCCTAATACGGTGGCGCTAACAACAATGTCTGATGCCCGTTCGGCAACGCATCTTGTCGTACGCAAAGAGCTTACCTTGCCTATTCAGTGGGCTGAGGTGATGCGAACATCAATGAAAGATCAAGACGTACGCGGCGAGTCTGCAGCAGGACTTACCGTAGTGTCGCGAAAGCAAGGGTTGTTGGCAGAGCAAGTTCGAAGCACGTTGCAACTCGGTGGGCGACAGGCGGTGGACGAGACGTATTTGAATTACTACCAGGTGTTGTTTCCATCAATATCAGTGGTAGATTCCGTCGATCATCAAACCATTGAAAACAATGGATCAGCATCTACGGAGCGTTACTCGATTGATGATTTTTGGCACGTTGATGACAAGGTCGGTGAGCACCGTTGGCTGTACGCGGATGACGTAATTAGTTACTTAACTGTGCCGAAAAAACGTGAGAACCGCAGGCAGGCGTATGAGTTGTTACACCCTGTAAGCGTAGAGGAGACTTGGATTGTGCCAGTGTCTTCCAGTGTGCGAATGTATCTGCAAGAGGAGACCATCGAGAATGAGTGGGTTTCGTTTTCCAAAAAGGCTGTTATTGATGAGCAACAGAATCTAGCAACAATCACCTTCACGTACGCTACGCGCAGCAATGAAGTGGCTGCCAGAGATCTAGATGTATACGTTAAGTCGGTTGAGAAAATAACCGATCATGCGTCTTTCTATTTGCAACATGCACCTGTGTTGGCTGCTGCAAATGAACTACCTGAATTACCGTGGAATACCGCTAAGGTGAAGTTTTGGACCATCTTTATCGGAATGATATACTTCACTGGATGGTGGCTTCACTTCATGAGACGTTATCGCAAGACAGTAACTTACTACGAGGACGAGTCCTGAGTAGTTTGTGTCTTTATTGCGGGGAAACAAGTTGTGGTGATCGTGAGTTTGTTATAACGCTCTCGCATGCTCATGACTAAACCTAGTGCATACCTCTCTAATGACTGATTCTATACTCGGTCAATCCCACGTCGATTTAATTCGTCTGTTCGGCTTTGTGTTGTTGTTACTGATAACAGCCACCGTCATTGGGCAATGGTTATCGACAAAGAGCGATGCATCTAATCGTACCGTTATTGAAAATCTAAACGCTCGTATCTATGCGTGGTGGATTATGGTGGCGTGTATCGGTTTTGCATTTTTGATGGGAAAAACAGGAGTAATCTTACTGTTTTCTGCTTGTTCGTTTGTAGCTCTGCGCGAATTTGTAGCGTTAACCGGTGTTAATCAGGAAGAAGACCTATCGGTTTTTTCAGCGTTCTATATTGTGTTGCCAGTCCAATACGTACTAGTGTGGTTCGAGTGGTATGGCTTGTACTCTATATTTATACCGGTCTATGCGTTCCTCTGTTTACCTATTCTCTCAACGATGCGAGGAGGTACGGCGGAATTTCTAAGTCGTGTTGCGCAGACTCAATGGGCCTTGATGATCTGTGTTTTTTGCGCTTCTCATGTTCCTGCTCTGTTGAGCTTACAGATTGAAGGTTATGAGGGGCGGCAGGTTTTATTGATAGCCTTTTTGGTTTTTGTTGTTCAGATAAGCGATGTGCTGCAATACGTCTGGGGCAAGCTCTTAGGCTCTCGCCCGCTAGCGCCTTCATTGTCGCCGTCTAAAACGATAGAAGGTGCTATGGGTGGTGTGCTTAGCGCAACTGTTATTGGTGCCATGTTGTTTTGGATAACGCCTTTTACAGTGTGGCAGGCGGCAGGGTTAGCGTTTGTTTGTGCGCTTATGGGGTTAATTGGTGGTTTGGTGTTATCCGCTATAAAGCGCGATAAAGGCGTAAAAGACTGGGGTCGTAGTATTGCAGGGCATGGTGGCTTTATTGACCGTTTAGATTCTGTGTTGTTTTCAGCACCTATTTTCTTCCACCTTGTGCGTTATGGGTGGGATGTCACATGAGTATTCAAAACGAAAACTCCGCAGATAACCGGCGGCCGTTGCAAAGCCGAGCACATCCATTAGCGCAAAAATTAGCGTTGTATTTGTTCAACTTAGGTTTAACCGCTAATCAAATTTCATTAGCAAGCTTAGTGTTTTCTTTGCTGGCTTTTCTGTTGTTATGGTTGTCGTTTCAAGCCGATGGCTATGTATTGGCAGTGCTGTATGTCGGAGCTGCGTTGTGTTGTCAGCTGAGACTGGTGTGCAATCTCATGGACGGTATGGTGGCGATGTTATCGACTCAAAAAACCCCCAGCGGAGCTATCTGGAATGAGTTGCCAGATAGAATTGCAGACACACTTATTTTTGTCGGTATGGGTTTATCTGTTGGTCAGTCAGCGCTGGGTTGGGCGGTAGCTGCTGCTGCGATACTGGTGTCCTACGTTCGGGAGTTAGGTCATGGTATTGATGGGGTTATGGATTACTCAGGGCCTATGGCTAAACCCCATCGAATGGCGTGCGTCACAGTGGCTTTGTTGTTGTCAGCTATGTTGCAGCTTGTGCCCATTTTACAAAACACAGGATTAACCGCGAACAATCTAATGCTTGTCGGCCTGATGGTGTGTGGCGTTGGTTGTATAGTGACGCTAATAGTTCGAGTCAGCCGTCTAAATAAGCGTTTAAAAGGTTAGGTGGTACGCCAGTCGTATAGCCGTACAATGTTGATTGCGTTGATTGCGAATGCATTTACGTCGCAATTGTTTTAGTGCGTTTGGACGCTATACCGCTCAATCAATGCCCAGTTAAATCACATAAACTGCACCAGATCAGTGGGGACTTTAAACGCAAAGTTATAAAACCAATTCCATTCCATTTAAATAGGGGGGATACTTGAAAGCTGTCTTATTCAGCAATTTAAGTCGATCACAGAACACATCGATAAAAATATCAATA
>CALKLO010000032.1 GCA_937991945.1 uncultured Granulosicoccus sp. | reverse complement strand
CTAGTCATTTCCACCAGCATCGGCTTGAAGAGTTCTCCAAGTGTTGGATACAGGTCAGGGTTTTTTAGGTAGAGCCCGGCAATTCCGCACATGGTGAAAAAGTGATTCTGTCAGCTTGGACGACCGACGTTACCACCAGAGCTCGTTTGTTTCAACAGAGGAATTTGATTTTCCTTTAAGGAATAATCATGTAAGGTTGGCGCGTGGGTTATTTCTCTTGTGGCATGGTTGATAAGAAAGGCTGTCACCAATACGGAAATAACTTGGTGATTTATAAGGCTTGCCGGGAAGGCATTCCTAACCGAAATATATTCTGATCATGTCGATCATCCATAAAGACTGGAGGAGTACAGATGTTGAAAAGTAAGGTTTTGACGCTTAGCTTGGCGATAGCCGCCACAGCTGTGATGGCACCTACGCTGGCAACAGCCGCAGAGTCGGATGACCCGATTCAAGTGATTGATAACAACTGGTCAAGCCAGAAAGTGTTGGCTCGCGTAGCCAAGCAAATGCTGGACAAAATTGGTTACAACACTGAACTGGTTACATTGGACACTCAGAGCCAATTTGCCGCTATGGGTACGGGTGACGCTCACATCCAGATGGAAGTGTGGGAAGGCTCAATGAATGCCAGTTTCATGAAAGAAGTCGATGCTGGTCGTATGGTCGATGGTGGAAGCCATGAGGCAACAACTCGTGAAGAGTGGTGGTACCCAGATTATGTAGAAGAACTTTGCCCAGGCCTTCCAGACTACAAGGCGCTAAACGATTGTGCTGAGCTGCTCTCTACCCCAGAGACATCTCCGAGTGCGCGCTACTTATCTGGACCTGCTGAATGGCACCCGGAAGACGTAGAGCGTATTGAAGCGTTAGAGCTTGACGTTGTCATTGTTAATGCAGGCTCCGCTGACGCCTTATTTGGTGAGCTCAAATCTGCTGCTGCTCGAAAAGAGCCAATTATTCTTTTTAATTGGGCGCCTAACTGGGTTGGTGCTGCGTATCCTGGAAAATTCATCGAATTTCCGCGTCGTGATGCAGAAAACAAGTGTGTGACAGACCCGTCTTGGGGTGTTAATCCAGATATGGCTAACGATTGCGGTGCAGCTGTTGGTGGATATTTGAAGAAGGGCTTATGGTCAGGTTTTGCGGATAAGTACCCTTGTGCAAATGAGATGGTCGCTAACATTAACTTCACTGGTCCTATGATTGATTCAGCTGCAGCTATGGTTGATGTTGATGGATTGGATCACGATGCCGCTGCAACAAAGTGGATCGAGTCTAACCAAGCAGTTGCTGATAGCTGGATTCCTTCCTGCGCGGGATAAGTTAGCTAGTCAGTTGCTATAGCCCTTAGGGTCATAGTAATTCAAAACCGTGAGATGTTATCGCTACTTGTACGCAGGTAGCGATGCATCTCATTTTTTCCCTTTGCACGGTTGTTCTTTACGGGAGCTCTACTTTGGTGCTTACTGTGCAAGATCCTTTTGATGAGTGTTAAAGCAAGTTCATGAGTGCAGAAAACGCTGGCAATGACGTCAAGATTTCATGCAGAAATGTATGGCAATTGTTCGGTAAGGGCGCCGATCGCTTCTTAGCAAAGCATGACAATAAGCCGACTATGGGGCAGATTGTCTCTGCAGGATTAATCGGTGCGGTGCGAGACGTCTCATTTGACGTGCATCAAAATGAAATACTCATGATCATGGGTTTGAGTGGATCCGGTAAGTCCACCATGCTGCGCTGTATCACTCAGCTACTCAAACCTACCGCAGGTGAAATTATATTTAACGGCACTGATATAACCAAAGTAAGCGCCAGAGAATTGAATAATCTTCGACGTCACAAGATGGGTATGGTGTTTCAGCACTTTGGTTTATTGCCTCATCGAACTGTACTTGAAAACATTGCGTTTCCATTAGAAATACAAGGGCTAGACGGCAACGAGCGTATAGCCAAGGCTCGTGAGTTAGTAGAGCTTGTTGGCTTGGCTGGCCGTGAGAGTTATTTTCCTCGCGAACTGTCAGGTGGGCAGCAACAGAGAGTGGGTATTGCTAGAAGCCTAGCGGTAGAGCCCGATGTGTGGTTTCTTGATGAGCCGTTTTCGGCATTGGATCCTTTGATTCGTCGAGAGATGCAGGATGAGTTCATGCGCCTGCAATCCAAATTAAACAAATCCATTGTGTTCGTCACACACGACTTTGACGAAGCCGTACGTTTAGGTGATCGTATCGCGATTATGAAAGACGGTGAGTTAGTGCAAATTGGTACACCAGAAGAATTAGTAACAAACCCCGCTGATGAATATGTTCGCGCCTTTGTCGAGAATGCTCCAAAGGCCAAACTAGTGACTGTTGGCAAAATCATGAATGAACTTGGCAGTGTAGATACCGCAACAGAGCCTGTACTTGTCGGGGCTGTTCTTGAAGATGTCGCCAAGCGCGTCATGATGAGTGAAAGTGCTATTCCTGTTTCAAATAAAGAAGGCAAGCTAGTGGGCTCTATTGACCGAGAGAAATTGGTCAGCGTGTTGTTCGCCGTCTAGTCATGATTGCAGAACATGCCATAGCAAAACTATCGCCCGCACAAAAGCGGCGTCGAAATATCACACATGCGCTGATCGCTGTAGCCATCATTGTGATCGGTATCGTTGCCAAGGGGCAGTTTGCGTGGGTAGCAAAATTCCCACGTAAATGGGTTGTTCCTCTGAAAAACTGGATAACCGATTTTTTCGAATGGATAGTTTACGGCGTTACGTTTTTTGAAGGAAAGAGTTACGAATTTGTACCGACTGATGTAACGCGCGGCATGATCAAGATCTTTGAATATCAGCTTTCGTTTACTGATGGCTTGTTTTTTAATGGTTTTAGGATTGGCGTCGACCCACTGCCATGGATAACAGTTGTAGGCCTAATGGCTATTCTGGGTCATTGGGTAGCAGGTTGGCGTATGGCGATCATCGCTGGTGGCTCATTTCTCTACTTGTCCTTGTTTAGTGTTTGGGCTCCGGCCATGGACACATTCTCTTTGGTGCTGTTAACCGTACCGGTTGTGTTTGTCATTGGTTTATTTCTCGCTATCTGGATGTCCAGAAGCCGCCGAATCGAAAATGCAATAACACCGTTTTTTGATTTGATGCAGGCCATGCCTCCATTCGCTTATATGGTGCCAATAGTCGTGCTGTTTGGTATTGGTGATGTTCCGGCTATGTTGGCAGTCGCTGTGTTTGCAGTACCGCCTGTCGCTCGTTGTATTTTGCTGGGCTTACAGACTGTACCTCATGAGGTAATAGAAGCAGGCGAGATGGCAGGTTGTACGCCACGTCAAATGCTATGGAAAGTGAAGGTGCCTACCTCTCGCTCCACGGTCTTAGTGGGTTTGAATCAAGGGATCATGCAAACCTTGGCCATGATCGTACTGGCCTCACTAATAGGTGCTTCAGGCTTAGGTAATGAGCTCCTTAACTCGCTGCAAACCTTACGGCTAGGTCAAGCCCTAGAGCAAGGTCTGGCCATTGTCGTGATAGCCGTGGCACTTGATCGACTCAGTGCTGCCTATGCGCATAAGCCGAAGCAATACATAGACAAGAGCTTGCCGTGGGTGCAAAAGCACAGGCACCTTGTTTTTGCTGGAGGCTTTTTGGTGGCGTCCATCGCAATGGCTTGGTTTATTCCGTCGTTACGAGTGCTACCTAAAGAATGGCCATTAACCACAGCGCCTATGTGGGATGCAGGCATCGACTGGGTGCTTGTGAATTGGTATGACAACGTTCAAGGGTTTAGAAATTTTGTTCTCATAGACCTACTTATTCCCATTAAGAAATTCTTGCTCAGCGTGCCTTGGCCAACCTTCATTGGTTTGATTATCTTGCTTGGTTACCGAATGGGTGGATGGAAGCTGGCCTTAACCGTTGGCCTCATGATTACGTTTCCATTGCTTATGGGTTTGTGGAAACAAACCATGATTACTGTCTATATGATTGGCTCCGCTGCGGTTATCTGTATCGTTGTCGGATTTCCCATTGGCCTACTTGCAGCCCGAAGCGAACGTTTGTCGCGCTATATTATTTTAATGTGCGATTTTTTCCAAACCTTCCCATCGTTCATTTATTTGATTCCTGTGATCATGTTGTTCAAGGTCAGTGATATCTCAGCCATTATTGCGGTGTTGGCGTTTGCGCTAGTTCCCATGGTTCGCTACACCAATTTGGGTTTTCGTAACGTACCGTTCAATATTCGTGAAGCCGCTATTCAGCAAGGTGCAACACGTTGGCAACGGCTGATAAAAGTGGAATTACCCTTAGCTGCACCTGAAATAATGCTGGGTATTAATCAGGTAATTTTCATGGCGCTATTTATGGTTGCCATCACAGCCTTAATTGGTACCCAAGATTTGGGTTCTGAAATTAACCGTGCTAGAACAGGCAACAAGACTGGACGCGCGTTAGTTGCGGGTTTGTGTATTGCGTTTCTGGGCATGATTGCCGATCGCATTATCAAGGCGTGGCGTAAACAACACGATTATCAACAAAGTCGCAATACGTGACTCTCGTTATAAGTATTTAGTGCTTTAAAGCTATACGAGTAGGAGTAGTTTCTATGGCAATTGCCAGTCATAATCAATTTACAGCGCCGTTTGTTCAATCTGGCATTAGCGTCCCAGGTATGCCGGTGTTGCCGGACAATGTTGAACGACATACTGTGCCCGGTGGTGGTTCTCGAGCAATGGAAGTAGAAGCTGGAGACGTTATCAATGTGATGGATGTGTCTGGCTTGCAAGCAGTGGAGTTAGTGCATTTCACTCCTGATGGTGTGTCAGATGCAGCCATGCTCAGTTCAGTGGGTAAAGGTGCGGCTACGGGGTTGCACAACACCTTGAATGCCGGTGGTCCTAGTGGTGCGCGAATAATGAAGTTGTTAGAAACTTCAGGTTTTTCGTTGGCAAAAGCTGACAGTGTTGCATTGTTCGATGGCGAGTCTATTGCCGGTGAATTACGCAGTGTAAGTGTCATGGCGGGTGGTTTACTGTGTATAGCCGCACCAGGCGAGCCCATGTCGCCCGAATGCCAAAACACAGCCACCGATGTTGTTGTGTTTATAGAGCGAGCAACTGCGCGCGCTTCCAGCGATACGTTGAAAGCACCAGTGCCATTAGCTGATCCATTACTGGATATGAACATACAGCCGGGTAATGCGTCTGTTTTTGAAGTCAAAGCGGGACAGTTTGTTCAGATACTGGATGTGCAAGGGCGCGAGTGTTCTGATTTCCAAGCGCTGTCTGCCAGAGCCTTAGACAAAGGGTTGGAACGAGACATTGATCCGACGACAACACGCTCGCTAGGTGGTTCTTTGTATCCGGCACCGGGTATTTATTCTAAGTACTACAGTAGTGATCAGGAAGCCTTGGTCGAAATTGTTCAGGATACCTGCGGACGCCACGATACGTTTGGTCTTGCGTGTACCGCACGCTATTACGAGGACTTAGGCTACCCCGGTCATACAAACTGTACGGACAATATGAATCGTGCATTTGAGAAATTTAGTATTCGCCCTAGAGGTGGTTGGCCTGCCATTAACTTCTTCTTCAATACGTTGCTGGACGATAGCAATGCCATTTTGATGGATGACCCTTGGTCGCGCCCAGGGGACTACGTGTTGTTGCGAGCGCTAACAGACTTGGTCTGTATTGCTACCGCATGCCCGTGCGATGTGGACCCAGCGAACGGTTGGAAGCCTACAGATATTCAAGCTCGTGTGTATGGCGAGAAAGAGTTCTTTAAACGATCAATTGGTTTTAGAAAAACGCCGGAGGCGGACGTGGAAGATACGAAAGAGACGGGCTTCCATGCCTGCTTTGCTGAGCATACTAGAGACTTTATTGAGTACAACGGTTATTGGTTACCCAACACCATGACTCAGTACGGCACCATTGCTGAATACTGGGCGTGTCGTGAAAAGGCTGCCATCATGGATCTATCGCCGCTTCGTAAATATGAAGTGACGGGGCCAGACGCTGAAGCACTTATGCAACTGGCGCTTACAAGAAACATTAAAAAGCTATCTGTTGGGCAAGTGGTTTATACAGCCATGTGTTACGAACACGGCGGTATGATTGATGATGGGACCGTGTTTCGTTTAGACGCTAATAACTTTCGTTGGATAGGCGGTAATGACGATAGCGGATTAGCACTGCGTGAGTTAGCGCAAAAGCACGATCTAAATGCTTGGGTCAGAAACAGCACCGATCAATTGTGCAACGTGGCCGTTCAAGGTCCCTTGTCTAGAGAAATACTCTCGGAGGTGATGTGGACAGCGCCGACGCAATCAACCGTTGAAGAACTAGGATGGTTTCGATTTAGTGTCGCAAGAATAGGCGATTTCCATGGTGCAGCAGTGGTTGTCAGCAGAACTGGATATTCAGGTGAATTGGGTTATGAAGTGTTCTGCCACCCCAAAGATGCTCGAGTGGTATTCGATGCCATCTGGAAAGCGGGAGAGCCTCGGGGTATGGCCCCATTAGGGTTAGCAGCCCTAGATACATTGCGCATTGAAAGCGGACTTATTTTCGCAGGCTATGAATTCACTGACAGAACTGATCCGTATGAAGCTGGTATTGGTTTCACGGTTCCTCTAATCTCCAAAGAAGATAACTTCATTGGGCGTGAAATACTGGAGCAACGTAAAGTAAATCCGCAACGTAAATTAGTCGGATTAGACTTAGCAGGAGGTGTTGTTCCATCGTCTGGGGACTGCGTCAGAGTCGGACGTGCTCAGGTAGGCGAGATTACATCTGCCACAAAGTCACCCATATTGGGTAAAACGATTGCACTAGCGCGTGTTGACATGACGCACGCTGAAATTGGCACTGCCGTAGAGGTGGGCCAATTAGATGGTCAGCAAAAAAGATTGCTAGCGACTGTGGTTGCCTGTCCTCACTTTGACCCGGGTAAGGAGCGGGTTAAAGGTAACTATGACACTGTGCCGGCTTAGCTTTTACTGGCACGTTGAGATAGCTGACGTCAGCGTATTAGATTCTATTGGTGTGAATCGTTAATTGAATTAGCTGCACAACCACACGGTGGCTGTGCAGCTAACACTCAAGAGTGTTACTGGTTACCCAATACACCTTGTAGAGCCTGGTAGGCAGGCTTAGGCTGATAGTTTTCATCAAGAATCAATGCATCTGCACCGTTAAGCCAAGAGTAACGATCAGTGAAGCCCCAAATTTGAGTGGCTTTACATGCGGGCTGTGCAAGGCAGGT